>NZ_JBEOXI010000010.1:0-64428 GCF_040296465.1 Streptomyces sp. NPDC002130 | reverse complement strand
GCCGATGTACTCGATCGGGGCGTCGAACCAGACGTAGAAGACCTTGCCCTCCGCGGCGAGGTCCGGCCAGGTGTCGGCGGGGACCGGGACGCCCCAGTCCAGGTCGCGGGTGATCGCCCGGTCGTGCAGGCCCTCGGTCAGCCACTTGCGGGCGATGGAGGAGGCGAGGACCGGCCAGTTGTCGGCGCGCTCGTCGACCCACGCCTCGACCTCGCCGGCCAGGGCCGACTGGAGGAGGAAGAGGTGCTTGGTCTCGCGGACCTCCAGGTCGCTGCTGCCGCTGATCGCCGAGCGGGCGTCGATCAGGTCCGTCGGGTCCAGCACGCGCGTGCAGTTCTCGCACTGGTCGCCGCGGGCCTTGTCGTAGCCGCAGTGCGGGCAGGTGCCGATGATGTAGCGGTCGGGCAGGAAGCGGCCGTCGGCGTTCGAGTACACCTGGCGGATCGCGCGCTCCTCGATGAAGCCGTTCGCCTTCAGCTCGCGGGCGATCTCCTGCGTGATCTCGTGGTTCTGCGGGGAGGAGCTGCGGCCGAAGTAGTCGAAGGCCAGGTTGAAGCCGTCGTAGATCGCCTTCTGCTGGTGGTGCGCCTCGGTGCAGAACGCGTCCACCGGCACGCCCTGCTCCTTGGCGGCCAGCTCCGCGGGGGTGCCGTGCTCGTCCGTCGCGCAGATGTAGAGGACCTCGTGGCCCCGCTGACGCAGGTAACGGGAGTAGACGTCCGCCGGGAGCATGGACCCCACCATGTTGCCCAGGTGCTTGATCCCGTTGATGTACGGAAGGGCGCTGGTGATGAGGTGTCGAGCCATCGCGGGCTGCTCCCAAGTCGCTACGTGGGGTGACGATCTCGTGGTCTCGGTCGTCTACGGAACCTTGAAATCGTAGCTGACACGGGTACGCCGCCCGCCTCCCCTTTTACGGGGTGGGAAGCGGGCGGCGTCGTGAGCGGTGGGTGGCTACGGGCGCCAGTTCGCCAGTACGCCCTCGTAGAGCTCCTTGTCCGTGAGCTCGCGGGGGGTCTCGCCGGCGAGGAAGTGGGACGTGTTGGGGGTCTTGAGCTTGCGGAGGTAGTCGAAGGCCTTGTTCTCCGGGTCTCCGAAGGCGACGAAGGAGAAGAAGACGGCGGGGTGGCTCTTGGCGGCGTCGGTGAGGGCCTGGGTGGCGGGGGTCTTCGCGTCCGGGGCGCCGTCGGTCTGGAAGATCACCAGGGCGGGGGTGGTGGGGGCTGCCGCCGTCTTGTCGTGGTGGGCGAGGACGGCTTCCACGGCGGCGTGGTAGCTGGTGCGGCCCATGCGGCCGAAGCTCGCGTGCAGGTCGTCGATCTTGTTCTCGTGCTCGGTGAGGGTGATCTCGCCGGTGCCGTCGAGTTCGGTGGAGAAGAAGACGACCGGGACGGTGGCCTCGGGGTCGAGGTGGGCCGCGAGGGCGAGGGTCTGCTCGGCGAGGGCCTGGGCGGAGCCGTCCTTGTAGTACGGGCGCATGGAGGCGGAGCGGTCGAGGACGAGGTAGACCTTGGCGCGGGTGCCGGTGAGGTTGTTCTTCTCGAGGGTGGTGGTGGCGGCCTTGTAGGCGGTGGTGAGGCCGGGGGCGTGCTTCTTGAGGGCGGTCAGGGTGAGGGCGGGTTCGGCCTCGCCTGCGGCTTCGGCCGTGTTCTTCTTCCCACCCGCACCACCCGTGCGGCTTTCGTCGCCGGGTGCGGGTGGCCCCTGCGGGGCGGTGCCGCCGTCGGCGGCCGCGGGTTCGGGGGCCTTCTCGGACTTCGTCCCCTGATCGGCGCGATCGGCCTGATCGGCCTTGGCTGCGGGCGCGGCCTTCGCCGTGGTCTTGGCCGTGGCCTTCGTCGTGGTCTTGGGCTTGGCCTTCGGCTTCGTCTCGGCGGACGCCTTGTCGGCGGGCACCGCGTCGGACTCGGCCTCGGGGGTCTTCTCGGACTTCGTCCCGGTGTCGGCCTCGGCCTTCGGCGCGGCCTTGGGCTCAGCCTTGGTTTCGGCCTTCGGCTCGGCCTTGGGCTCGGCCTTCGGCTTCGCGTCGGCTGCGGGCTCGGCCTTGGGCTCGGCCTTCGGCTTCGCGTCGGCTGCGGGCTCGGGCTTCGGCTCGGCCTCCGCCGTCGGCTCGGGCTTCGGCTCTGCGGGCGTCTCTGCCTGCGGCTCGGGCTTGGCTTCCGCCTTCGCCTCCGCCTTTGCCGGTGCGTCGGACCCGGCCGCCTTCTTCGCGTCCTTCGTTGCCGTGGGCTCGGACTGCGCCTCCTCCGCGGAGCTGCCCTCAGGCTTCTCCCGCGTCGTCAGCTTCGGCTCCTCGGCCGTCGCCGGGGCGGCTGCAGCCTGCTCCTGCTCCGGCTTCTCCGCCGTAGCCTCGTCCGTCACCGCCGGTTCCCCGACGACCGGCGTCTCCGCCGGAGCAGCCTTCGCATCCGTGGCCTTCTCCGCCACGGTCGGCTCCGCCGCCTCCGGCTCCTCGACGGCAGTCGGCTCCGCGACAACCGTGGATTCCTCGTCAGCAGCCGCCTTCTCAGCACCCGCCGATCCCTCAGCCGCCGCCGATTCCCCCGCAGCCGTCGGCTCCTCCGCCCCCGGCCGGTCCGCCGCAGCGCCCGGCTCCCCTTCCGTCGAGCGTGTCGGCCTCGGGACCGTCACATTGTCGAAGGCCGCCGAGACGAGGTCGTGTTCCCCGGAGTCCGACGCGCGGGGCTCGGGGACGTTGGCCGAAGGCGTGGGCTTCGGTTCGGGGGAGGGGGACGGGACCTTCGGGTCCGTGGACGGGGGTGACGCCGGCGCGGCAGTGGCCTCGCGGCCGGTGTCCTCGCTGGTCAGGCCCTCGGTACCGCCGGTCTCACCGGCGGTCGCCGTACGCGCCGCACCCTCCGCCTCGGCGGTTTGTGACTTGCGGGATCGTCCGAACGCGTTCCGCAACCGAGTGAGAATGCCCATGTGCGCGCAACCCTTCGCGTGAGTTGAAGCCCGTCAATCCCTGGCCAGGACGGACACGTAAGGTTAACGGCCCTCCTGTGTGATCTTGGGCAGGGTCTGTTGTGCCAGGCCCACTCTGTCAAGAGCGCATCCGGCCGGTGCAGGTGTCGCCGCGCTGAATCGCCGCAACACCCGTACGGCAGTCGGGGGTTCATCCCGTGTTCACTCGGGCGCCCGGCTACCGCACGTATGTGCCCCTACGGTCACGCTGAAACCAAGGGCATCCCAGGGGAGAGTAAAGTGCGCAAGCTGCTGCCGTTGATCGGAACTCCGTCCGGTTCGCACCCCGGCGGCCGGTCCGCCATGACCTGTCGTTTCCGATGTGGTGACGCCTGCTTCCACGAGGTGCCCAACACCAGCTCCAACGAGTACGTCGGTGACGTGATCGCCGGTGCGATCGGCCGCCGGTCGATGATGCGTGCCGCGGCCGTGGTGACCGTGGCCGCCGCCGGAGCGGGTGCCGCCGGTGTCGCCCGGGCTCCGCACGCCGCCGCCGCACCGGCCGCGGGCCCGGCCGCCGCTGCCGCCTCCGAGGCCGCCCGGCGCAAGGGCAAGGGTGCGCGCGGGCTGCGCTTCGCGCCCGTCGCGCCCAACACCGCCGACACGGTCACCGTGCCGGAGGGGTACCGGCAGAACGTCGTCATCCGCTGGGGCGAGCCCATCCTGCGTGGCGCGCCCGCCTTCGACCCGGAGAAGCAGACCGCCAAGGCCCAGGCCGGGCAGTTCGGGTACAACTGCGACTTCCTCGCCCTGCTGCCGCTGCCCGGGGAGCGCGGCCGGCAGCTGCTCGTCGTCAATCACGAGTACACCGACGAGATCCTGATGTTCCGGGGGTACGACGCCGCCCGTCCGACCCGTGAGCAGGTCGAGGTCGCCTGGGCCGCGCACGGGCTGTCCGCCGTCGTCGTGGAGGAGGACCGGAAGACGGGCAGGCTCACCCCTGTCCCCCGGCACCAGCTGAACCGGCGCGTCACCGCCACCACCGAGTTCCGGCTCACCGGGCCCGTCGCCGGGTCCGAGCTGGTGCGGACCTCCGCCGACCCGAGCGGCACCAAGGTGCTCGGCACGATCAACAACTGCTCCGGCGGTGTCACCCCGTGGGGCACGACCCTGCACGGCGAGGAGAACTTCAACCAGTACTTCGCCAACAGCAGCCGGGCGACCGACAAGCGGTACGGCATCGGCACCGGGGCGAGCGAGCGGAAGTGGGAGAGGTTCGACAAGCGGTTCGACGTCGCCCAGGAGCCGAACGAGGTGCACCGGTTCGGGTACGTCGTGGAGTTCGACCCGTACGACCCCACCTCCACGCCCCGCAAGCACACCGCGCTCGGGCGGTTCAAGCACGAGGCGGCGACCGTGCGGCTGACGCACGACGGGCGGCCGGTGGTGTACTCCGGTGACGACGAGCGGTTCGACTACTTCTACAAGTTCGTCGGCAGCAAGCGGATGCGCCACGGCTCCTCCCGGGCCGTCCGCGAGCACAACCTCTCCCTGCTCGACGAGGGGACGCTGTACGTCGCCAAGCTCACCGGTGACTCCCCGGCGATCGAGATCGACGGCACCGGCAAGCTCCCCGCCGACGGCGAGTTCGACGGGAGCGGTGAGTGGATCCCGCTGGCCACCGCCACCGCGAAGGGTGCCGTCTCGCACGTGGAGGGGATGAGCGCCGAGGAGGTGTTCGTCTTCACGCGGCTCGCCGGTGACAAGGTGGGCGCCACCAAGATGGACCGGCCCGAGGACATCGAGCCGAACCCGGTGACCGGCAAGGTGTACGTCGCCCTCACCAACAACAGCAACCGGGGCGTCGGCTCCAACGCCAAGGCGGACGAAGCCAACCCGCGCAATGCCAACAAGCACGGGCACGTGCTGGAGCTCACCGAGCGCTGGAACCGGCCCGAGAGCACCCGGTTCGCCTGGTCGCTGTTCCTGGTCGCCGGTGACCCGGACGACCCGGCGACCTACTTCGCCGGATTCCCGAAGGACGCCGTCAGCCAGATCTCCTGCCCGGACAACGTGGCCTTCGACCCGCACGGCAACCTGTGGATCTCCACCGACGGTGCCCAGCTCGGCTCGCACGACGGCCTGTTCGGTGTGGCGACCCGGGGTGAGCGGCGCGGGGAGCTCAAGCAGTTCCTGACCGTGCCGAAGGGCGCCGAGACCTGCGGCCCGATCGTCCAGGACCGGCGCGTGCTGGTCTCCGTGCAGCACCCGGGCGAGATCGACGGCGCGTCCGTGGAGAAGCCCGCGAGCACCTGGCCCGACGGGCCCGGGACGTACGTCCGCCCGGCCGTGGTGGCCGTGTGGCGTGCCGACGGGCGTGACATCGGCGTCTGAGCCGTTCGGCTGCAGAGGTTCAGCGGCAGAGGTTCGGCTGCAGACGTTCGGCTGCAGCGGTTCAGCGGCACAGGTGAGGTTCAGGGGAGGGCCGGGCTCGGCGGTCTGCGGGGGCCGCCGGGTGCCGGCCATCCCCGCTCACTCCACTCGCGGTAGGCCGGTGCCTGCCGGGCCACCTCCCCGTACGCCTCCTCCAGCGCGGGGTAGACACCGTCCAGGACGGTCTCCGTGCGGGCCGCGGCAAGCAGCCGTACGCCGAGCGGGTCGCCCTTCAGGCGGCGTACCGCCATGTCGGGGCGCGGGGTGCGGGTGGGCTGGCAGACGGTGACGACCTCGCCGGTCGCGACCAGGGCGTCGGCCGTGTGGTAGTCGCCGTGCAGGACGTGCGGGCTGACGCGGGCGGCGCGGAACATCCGCTGGACGGCGTCCCATTCGCCGTCGACCGTGGGGTCGATCATCCAGCGGTCGCCGGCCAGGTCGGTCAGCTCGACCTCCTGCTTGGCGGCTGCCGGATGGTCGACGGGCAGGGACACGCACTGCGGTTCGCGCTCCACCAGGACGCGCAGCCGGAGCTCCGCCGGGATGCGCAGCGGGCAGCCTTCCACCTCGTGCACGAAGGCGACGTCGAGCTGGCCGTCGGCGACCATGCGGAGCAGGGCGTTGGGGGAGACGTTCATGTGGAGGCTGGGGTTTCGGCCGTGGGCGCGCAGCCGGCGCAGCCAGCCCGCGAGGGCCTTGCTCGCCGTCGAGCCGATGCGGAGTTCGGTGCCGCCGGACGCGGCCGCCCTCGCCTCGGTGACCAGCAGGTGCAGGTCGGCCATCAGCGGGCGGGCCCTGCTGAGGACCAGGCGGCCCAGCGGGGTGGGGCGGCAGCCGGTGTGGGAGCGCAGGAAGAGCGGTCCGCCCAGCTCCTGCTCGATACGGCGCAGTTGGGTGCTCAACGACGGCTGGGCGACGCCCAGGTGCCGGGCGGCGCGGTGCAGACTGCCGGTGTCGGCTATGGCGCACAGCGCGCGGAGGTGCCTCACCTCGAGCTCCATGCTCTGTGAGGCTAAAGCGGAATCGGGGCGTTAACCAGCCACATAATTCATCGCTAAAGAAGGTGAATTGGGCGCCCGATAGCCCCGTCCTATCCCTGGTTGGCATCATCACAGGCGCCGCACAGGCATCGAGACTCAGCGGTGAGACTCAACCCCCACCCAAGGAGTCCTCGATGCGAAAGTCCACGTCCGCGCTGACGGTTCTCGGTCTCGGCCTCGCGATGGCCGGTCTCGGCACGGCGGTCCCCGCCGCCGCGGCACCCGTGGCGGAGCCCCACGCCGGATTCGTCGCCAAGTCCGCCGCGTCCGACGGCTCCGACGCGAGCAGAGCCTTCTTCCAGTCGGTCCTGAGGTCCGTCGCCGAGAAGCGCGCCGGGAACCCGAGCGCCACCGCGGCCGTCACCGTCGTCTACGACGCCTCCCGCGCACCCACGTTCAGCGCCCAGATAGCGCGCAGCACCCAGATATGGAACAGCTCCGTGTCGAACGTGCGGCTCCAGTCGGGCTCCGCCTCGGCGGCCGACTTCAGCTACCGGGAGGGCAACGACTCCCGCGGCTCGTACGCCTCCACCGACGGCCGCGGCAACGGCTACATCTTCCTGGACTACCGGCAGAACCAGCAGTACGACTCCACGCGGGTCACCGCCCACGAGACGGGTCACGTCCTCGGTCTTCCCGACCACTACCAGGGCCCGTGCAGTGAGCTGATGTCCGGGGGCGGCCCCGGCCCGTCCTGCACCAACGCCGTCCCGAACGCCACCGAGCGGTCCCGTGTCAACCGGCTGTGGGCCAACGGCTTCGCGGCGGCGATGGACAAGGCCCTGGAGAAGTCGGCCCGTTGAGACCCCCACGCGGATGCGGCCGCCCTGCCACGAGGGGCGGCCGTATTCGTGTGTGCGCACCGGGGCCGGGTCAGCGGCGCTCGTGGAGCGTGAGGTCCGTGACGACCGCGCGGTGGTCGGTGTCGGCGAGGTCCAGGATGCGGGTGCGGCTCGCGCCGAAGTCCCGCGAGACGAGGACGTGGTCGATCTGCGTGCCGAACGTCGGGGCCGTCCGGGCCGGCCAGGTGGCGGTGCGGTCGGCGCCGTCCAGGCGGGAGGCGTCGCTCAGGCCGGTGTCGAGGATGCGGCGGAAGGCCGCGTGGTCCTGGGTGGCGTTGAAGTCGCCGGCCAGGACGAGAGGCGTGCCCGGGTCGGTGCCGGCCGCCTCGCGCAGGGCACCGAGCTCCCGGCGCCAGAGGTCCACCTGGCCGGGAAGCGGGGGCATGGGGTGGGCTAGCTGGAGTCGTACGGCGTGCCCGTCGACGTCGGCGACCGCCCCGGGCATGCCCATCGTGCCGGGCACGCCCGCGGTGGGCCGGAGCGGGAAGCGGCTGAGGATGACGGAGCCCTCGGAGCCGCCGCCCTCCACGGCCCGGCGGTGCGGGTAGTCCGGGGAGAGGTCCCGCTTCAGCAGCGCGTCGCACGCGTAGTCGCACTCCTCCACGAAGACCACGTCGGGTTTCTCACGGCGGACGGCGGCGACGAGGGAGCCGGTGCCCTGGCCGAACTCGACGTTGGAGGTCAGGACGCGCAGGTCGGCGACCGGGCGGCCCGCGGGGTCGCCTACCTTGCCGTACGGCTCGATGAACCAGGCCAGCAGGCCGAGCAGGACCACGCCCCAGAGCGTGCCGAGCCACCAGCGGGACAGCAGGGTGAGCAGCAGTCCGACGGCGGTGGGGACGAGCAGCCAGGGGAGGAAGGCGAGGAGCTGCGGGACGGGCGTGATGCCGTCGCTGTCGGCGGCCCGGAAGCCGACGACCACGCTCACTCCGGCGAACAGCAGGCCGGCGCACCGGGCGCCGAGCCGCCGCCCGGGCGGACGGTGCTCTCGCGCGTCGTCCCTGGCGGTCCACTCGGCAGCGGCGGTGTCCAAGGCCCGGCCTTCCGTTCGCGGGGTGGGATGCCCGAATCCTCCCTCAAAGACGGGGTGGGGTGCAGGAAGGTTGCCGGGCGTCGACCCGGGCCAGGAATTGCTCCAGCGCGTGATCGAACACCTCCGGGCGTTCCAGGTTCGGCATGTGTGCCGCGCCCTCGATGACGTGCAGCTCCGAGTCCGGGAGGGCCGCGTGCATCGCCCGGGCGTCGGAGACCGGTGTGAAGGTGTCGTCGGCCCCCACCACGACCAGGGCCGGGACGCCCACGCGCGGCAGCAGGGCGGTGTAGTCGGGGCGCCGGGCCCGGGCGCGCAGGGCCGCTGCGGCGCCCTCGGGGGCGGTGGCGGTCATCATGCCGTGGACGTGCGCCTTGACCTCGGCGGACGCGTACGGGGCGACCATCCGCTCCAGGACCTCGTCGGCGTAGCCGCGCATGCCCTCGGCGAGGAGGCGGTCGGCCATCGTGTCGCGGGTGCGCACGCCCTCGGGGGTCTCGGCCGACGGGAAGGTGTCCGCCAGGACCAGGCCGCGGACGCGCTCGGGGAACAGGCGGTAGCAGTCCATGACGATCTGCCCGCCCATCGACAGGCCGGCCAGGACGAACGACTCCACCCTCAGCTCGTCCAGCAGGGCCTCGATGTCCCGGGCGAACCCGGAGAAGTCCGTGACGGCCGGGGTCGTCGGGGAGGCGCCGTAGCCGCGCAGGTCGGGGGCGATGACGCGGCGGGTACCCGGGAACCTGTCGAGCTGCGGGGCCCACATCGTGCGGTCGAAGGGGTGGCCGTGGACGAGGACCAGGGGCAGCCGATGCGTATCGGGGCCTTTGTCCTCGTATGCGAGGAAGGGTGCCATGGCGTCGACCCTAGGGCGCCCAACTACTCGGTGCAATAAGATCTTTGCTCTCGGTGCAATCCAAGGGGGAGACCGGCCGATGAGTGACTACCGGCGTATCGCCGACCGCATCGCCGACGACATCGCCACCGGCCGGCTGCGGCCGGGCCAACGGCTGCCGCCGCAAAGGGCGTTCGCACGACGGCGGGGCATCGCCCCGTCGACGGCCGGGCGGGTCTACGGCGAACTCGTGCGACGGGGGCTGGTCGTCGGGGAGGTCGGGCGCGGCACCTTCGTGCGGGCGGCGCCGGACGGCCCGGCGGGGCAGGCGCTCACCGAGCCCGGTCCGGCCCCCGCGCCCGTGAACCTGGAGCTCAACTACCCTGCCGCGCCCGGCCAGCCGGAGCTGCTCGCCCCCGTCCTCGCGCCGCTGCTGCGTCCCGACGTACTGGCCGAGGCGCTGTTACCGGCGGCGGCCACCGGCACCGAGGCCGCCCGGGAGGCCGCGGCCGCGGTGCTCACCACCCCGGGCTGGCGCCCCGCCCCGGAGCGGCTGCTGTTCACCGGCAACGCCCGGCAGGCCATCGCCGCCGTGCTGGCCTCGCTGGTCCGGCCGGGCGGCCGGGTCGGGGTGGAGCAGCTGACGTATCCGCTGGTCAAGGAGATCGCCGCCCGGCTCGGCATCACCCTCGTGCCGCTGGCCGGGGACACGGCCGGACTGCTCCCGGAAGCCGTGGCCGCCGCGCACCGCTCTGCGCCGCTGTCCGCCCTCTACCTGCAGCCGACACTGCACAACCCGACGTCCCTGACGACCGGCCGGCCGCGGCTGCTGCAACTCGCCCAGCTGCTCCACGACCTGAACCTGCCCGTCGTGGAGGACCGCATCTGGTCCTTCCTCCGGGAACCCGGTGATCCGCTCGCCGTGCACGCCCCGGCCCTCACCCACGTCGTCGACGGGCTCTCCAAGCGGGTCGCCCCGGGGCTCACCGCCGGATTCCTCGTCGTGCCGCCGCACCGGGTCGCCGCCGTGGCCGACGCCGTGCGGTCGGGCGGCTGGAGCGCGGGGCGGTTCGCGCTGGAGGCGGCCGTGCGGTGGGCCGGGGAGGGGACGGTGGCGCGGCTGGTGGCGGCCAAGCGGGCGGACGCGGCACGGCGGCAGCGGATCCTCGCCGAGGAACTCGCGGGCTTCGCCGTACGGTCCGACCCGGCCTCCTACTTCGCCTGGTGGGAGCTGCCCGCCCCGTGGCGCGCCGACACCTTCACGGCCGCCGCCGCCGCGCACGGCATCGCCGTCACGCCCGGGCCCGCCTTCGCCGTCGCCCCCGGGCACACGCCCGACGCCGTCAGGCTCGGGCTCGGGTCGGCTCCGGAACCGGATCTGCGGCGGGCACTGCGGACCCTCGCGCACGTCGCCGCGCGGCGAGCCGGGGACCGTACCGGCCCGTGACCCAGGCACCGGCCGCCACCGCCAGACCCAGCAGGCACAGCAGCCAGGACACCGTGCGCAGGGTGGCCGTGAGGGCGTCGTAGACGGCTCCCGCGGCCGGGCGGTGCAGGGCGTCGGGCAGGTCGGCGAGGGTGAGGCGGCGGCCGATCGCGACGGCGAGGACCAGCAGCGCGCCGCCCAGCGCCGTACCCAGCCCGAGGGCGGTGACCGCGCGGCGGCGGCACGCGGCGACGGCGATCCCGGCGACCGCGAGGACGGCGACGGCGAGCGGCAGCCAGAAGGCGGCGGTGTCCAGCACGTGGTACCCCTTGCGCAGTCGGTCCGCGTCGTCGGCCGGGAGCACCGGGATCCGCGTGTGCGTGACCGGGATGCGGTGGGCGAACGGCACGTGGTCGTCGGCGAGTTGCTGTTTGAACCGGGTGATGACGGGAGCGGGGTCGACGGTGACCGGGGCGCCGCGGGCGCCGTCGTCGCGCAGGGCGCGCAGCACCGCGTCGTGCACGGCCCGGTTCGCCGCGTCCCAGGCGGCGCGATACGCCTCTGTGCGGGTGAAGGAGCGCGCCGCGTCGTGCACGAAGGGCCCGACCGCCCCGCGCAGCGGGCCGGTGTCGGCCTGGCGTCCGACCTCGCGCAGGACCCCGTCCCCGACTGCGTCCGCGACCGCGCCCCGCACGTCCGGGTCCACGGCGAGCGGCGCCATCGTCCGGACGTAGCGGCCGGTGTCGGTGAGCCCGTGGGCCGCCCAGGACGCGAGCGCCCCGAACGGCACGAGCAGGCACGCGAGGGCCAGCAGAACGGCCGACAGGACGTTCCGCGATCGTGGGGGCGTCTTCCCGGCCAGGGGCGCCCGGTCGCGCTCGGACACCCTTCCAGGCAAGACGCCCCGGGCCGGGACCGCGAGCGCTGCGACGCCCGCCGACCGCCCGTCCGTCGCGCCGCACCGCGCTCCACCTGCGAGAAACGGTTCCGCAGGAGCTCGCCGGGGGCTCCCCCGGACGGGTGTCCCGAGCCTCGTCAGCCGATGCGCCGGCCCGCGGCGTCCTCGTGCGTGTAGTAGCGGTAGAACACCATCGCGAAGACGGACGCCCCCACCACCAGCCCCAGGCCGCTGGAGCTGTACACCGACGCGCCGGTCTGGCTGTAGAGGAAGCCGACCGCGCAGCCCGAGAAGACGAACCAGCACAGCGCGTGCAGTTCGCGGGGCAGCCGCGGTGCCAGCGCGCGCACGGCCGCGAACAGCACGGCGAACACGAGCGCCGTGACGAAGCCGAACAGCAGGTTCCAGCCGGTGATGGGCCCGCCGTAACGCTGGTTGGCCGCGGCCCAGAAGCCGTAGACCAAGCCGAGCACCACGGGCAGGCCGACCTTCACGGCGGCGTGGACCCGCGGGCCGAAGACGTCGGGCCTGCGACGAGGCATGGTCATCTCGCGTGAGGCGGGTGCCGCATGAGCCATGACAGCTCTCCTCTCTGTCCCTGCCCCTGCAACCAGGGCACACCGGCGCACAGCCCCTGGCAAGTCGGCGGAGCGGACCGGAACGGGGATGCGGCCGGTGCGGCCCCGTGTTTCGCTGGGGCCGTGAGCCGCCACCGCCGGGGGCACGGCCCGCTCGTCCGGCACGGCCCGCTCGCAGGGCACGCCCGGGCCGGGCGCCGCGACGTCGTGCGGCGTCAGGAGCTGCTGCGGGTGCGGGGCCGCAGTGTGGCCTGGGTGCCGCCGCTGCTGCTGCTCGTCGCCATCGCGGTGGCCGACTACCACACCATCGGCGAGTTCCGCATGATCTCCTGGATCGTGCTGGTGCCGGCCATCGCCGCCTCGATCTGCGGGGTCTGGGGCACGGCCCTGTTCGCGGTCCTCTCCCTGGTGACGTACGTCGTCGCCGACAGCGCCTGGCCGCACGAATACCGGGCCGGGAGCGCCGACTTCGTGCTCGTCGCCCTCGGCGGCATCCTCGCCACCCTGGCCTGCGCGGTGCGGGTGCGTGACGAGCGTCGCGCGCTGCACATGGGCGACGTCACCGACACCGTCCGCCGTACCGTGCTGCGGCCGCTGCCGCCCGGCTGGGGCGGCCTCGACCACGCCGGTGTCTACCTCACCGCCGACGCCCACGCCCGCGTCGGCGGCGACTTCTACGACATCCAGCCCGGCCCGCACGGCACCCGCGTCCTGGTCGGCGACGTGCAGGGCAAGGGCCTCGGCGCGGTGGAGGCGGCGGCCGCGCTGCTCGGCACGTTCCGTGAGGCCGCGTACCACGAGGCGGACCTGGCGACGGTCGCCGAGCGGCTGGAGACGCGGATGATCCGGCACCGCGGGCACACCGTCGCCCTGGGCCGCTCGGACGGCGACCGGTTCGCCACCGCCGTGCTGCTCGCCTTCCCCGACGACGACCGGGAGGCCGTGGACGTGGTGCTGTTCGGGCACGAGCCGCCGCTCGCCGTCGGGCCCGGCGGGGTGCGCACCCTGGCGGCCGGGCCCGGACTGCCGCTCGGCTTCAGTGAGCTCGAACCCGGGCCCCCGCAACCGCGGCGGTGGCGGGTCGCCGGCGACGAGACGCTGCTGCTGGTGACGGACGGGGTGACCGAGGCCCGGGACGGCACCGGCGCGTTCTACCCGCTCGCCGACGAGGTGGCCCGGGCCGTCGCCGACGACCCGGACATCGCGGGACCGGCCCGCCTGGCCGCCCTCGTGCGGGACGGCACACTGCGGCACGGCGGTGGGCACCTCGCCGACGACACGACCGTGTTCGCCGTCCGCAGGAGAGCCGGGGCAGAAGCCCCCGAAGGCGGCCGTTTGCGGTCCTGAGACCCCCCTTTGCAGCCGCAGCGGTTACGGTGCTGAGATACGTGATCGACACAGGGGGTGGGGCGATGCCCGGAACCGTGCTGCTGCTGGCCGCCTCGCCGGTGGGCAAGGGACGCCTGGTGGACGCCGCCTCCGTGCTCCCCGTCCTCGCCGCCGTGGCGCCCGCCGTGCTGTCCGGAACCGACACCGCGAACGTCGTCGAACTCGCCGACCCGCTGGAGCCGCAGGCCGTCCTCACCCGGCTGCGCGCCGCCGCCGCGGCCCCCGGACCGCTCACCGTCTTTGTCACCGGCCAGCTCCAGCTCGACCGCCGCCAGCGTCTGCCGCACCTCGCGCTGGCCCGCACCACCCCCTCCACCGCCCGCTACACCGCCTTCCCCTGGCACTGGTTCCGGGAGGAACTGCGGCTCAGGCCCGCCGGCGCCACCACCCTCCTGCTCGACCTGCACGCCGACGCCGAGACCTGGGAGCTGCTGCGGAGCACCCCGCTGGACTCGGGGCGGGGCAACGCCGTCCACGGTCGTATCGCGCCGCCGCCGTCCAGACGCAGCGTCGCGCAACCGGCGTACATGAAGGCCGTCGCGACGATCCTGCGCAGCGGGTTCCGGCCGCCGGTCGAGCAGTTGCACCAGCAGGCCCTGACCCGGATCGCGCCGGAGAGCGCGGGCACGGACCTGGTGCTGAGCACGCCCGGACCGGCGGGCGGGGATCCGCACGCCGCCATCACCGCTGCCGTCCAGTCCGGCCGGCACGCCGACGCCGACGCGCTCGCCGCCCGGCACGAACAGGCCGCCGTCGCCGCGCACGGGCCCGCGTCGGAGGAGGCCCTGCACTGGGCCGAAGTACGGGCCGATCTCGCGATGTTCGCCGGGGACGCGGCCCGCAGCTGCCGCACCTGGCTGATGATCGCAACCGCCCGCCTGAACGCCGGACAGGCCCCGGACGCCCCCGCCGTCGAGGCCGCCGTGGACCGGGCGCACCACCAGTGGGGCCAGGTCCGCGATCCCGCCCCCGCCCGCGAACTGGGCGCCTCCCTCGCCGCGTTGCGCGGGCGGGTGCCCGGGCGGCGCGAGGGGGCGCTGGACCATGTGCAGCGGCAGCTGAGGCAGTTGCAGACCCAGGGCTGAGCCGTGTGCCCCTGGCGTGAAGGGGGCGTGCAATCGCTTGCACGGGTCACGTCACGGGTCTGCCGCCGGGGCCTGACCCGGTGTCATGATGTCGGGCACGACAGAGGGGGACGAAGTGGCTGTCTTAGGCGTACGCGTCCGGCTGGGCGCCGGCGGGACCGTGGACGATGTCAGAGCACTGAAGACGTGGCTGGAGCGGGAAGAGCCGCTCGCCGAACTGCTCTCCGAAGAGAAGCTGAGCATCGAGGCGCAGACCAGCACCGACGGGACCAAGGGGCGGCTGGGGCCCGACCTCGAACTCGTACTGAAGCTGCTCGGTGACGTCGTCACGGTCGCGGCGCTGACCGAGTACACCGCACGCGCGGTGAAGACCTGGACGAACAACCGCCGAAGGCTCCAGGGCGGGGATCCCGAGCCACAGATCCGCACGCTGGACACCGACGGGGAGTAGACCGGTGAGCCGCTTCGACCCGCGCGGCGAAGTGAACCGGGCGCTGCTGGTCGCTGTGTCCGAGTACGACCACACGGCACCGGATCCACAGGGCGTCACCGGCCAGCTCCCCGCCGTGCGGCACAACCGGACGACACTCGAGGACGCGCTGCACCGCAGCGCCGTGTTCGGTGCGCACGAGGTGCGGCCCCTGGCCTCGCCGACCCCGGACGAGTTCACGGGGGCGCTGCGCCGCGCCTGCCAGGAGGCCAGGGGGCTGCTGCTGGTCTACTTCGCCGGGCACGCCGTCACCTCCACCTCGGGCAACGAGCTGCATCTCCAGATGCGTACCGCCCGCGTCCTCACGGGCGACGGGCTGCCCGGCTCGGTGAGTTTCAGCGAGGTGCTCGGCGAGCTCGTCGAGAGCCGCGCCCAGCAGGTGGTGGTGATCCTCGACTGCTGCTACGCGGGCAACGCCGCGGAGATCTGGCACCGCTTCGACGATCCGAAGCGGAAGCACAAGATCCTGCTCCTGATGAGCGTGCAGCCCAACCGCTGCATCCCGGGCGGGGACGCGGAGGCCGCCACGCCGTTCACGCGCGAGGTGGTGCGGGTCCTCGAGGCGGGCGGGGAGGTGTGGCTCTCCGAGCTGTACGCCGCGGTGAAGAGGCGGATGGCCGCCGCGAAGTACAAGGCGGAGGCCGACGACTCGCAGAGACCCCAGGCACTGGCGCCCCCGTGGGACCCGGACGCGGACGTGTTGCTGGCGGCAGGACCGGTGGACCCGCAGGACGACACCGAGGACACGTCCCGCTGGTTCTCCTGGCTCCGGCGTCCGCTCGCCCGCGTCCGGGAGTCCATCGGCCTGTTCGGCCGCGCCGTTGTGGCGCTTGTACTGGCGTTCGTCGCGATCGGTGCCGCCGGTTACGGAGTCCTGACCCTGACCGGGGGATCCGGCCCCTGTGAACCGCCCCTGGAGCTGCGGGTCCTCACCGACCCCGACCTGGAGCCGGGGATGTGGGCGATGGCTGACGCCTACCTCGCCTCGGACGCCAACACCACGGAAGACGGCTGCCCGCGCAGCGGCGTCACCGTCTACAGCGCCGGTGCCGCTCATGTGGTGACCGCGCTGGGCGAGCACTCCGACCCCTGGCAGCAGCCGAGGGAGGACGTCAACCCGCAGCGGGACATCGGCCCGCAGCCGGACGTGTGGATCCCCGCGACCCGCGCCGACGTCGACCGGGCCACCGACGCGCAGGTGGAGCGCGTCTTCGCCCGGCTGGAGCCGGACGACGGGCCGTTCGCGTACTCACCGGTCGTGCTGGCCGTCCCGGAGGGTCTCGACGCCGGCGTCCCGCCCACCGGGTGGTCGCTGCCGAAGCTGGTCGAGGCCCTGAAGGACTCGGACGGCAAGGCCCAAGTGCGCAGGCCCGACCCCGAGTTCAGCGACTCGGCGCTGCTGGCGACGGTGGGGCTGTACGGCGACGGGGCCGATGTGCGCGGCGCCGAGGGGCTGATCAGCCGGGCGGGACGGCCCGAGCCCTCGGCCGTCAGGCTGCTGTGCACACTGCCCGCGGACGACGCCGCGGACGACCGCAGCGCGGTCCTGGTCCCGGAGTTCCTGCTCAGGAGCGGAGTCGGCTGTCACTCGGTCACGCGCGCCGAGCGCACCGCCGTCTACCCCGACGACGTGCCCGGTCTGGAACCGACGTTCGTGCGGGTGCGCTGGGAGGGCGGCGACCGGGACGTCCAGGCGCGGGACGACAGGGTGGACCGGTTCCGCGACTGGCTGACGGGAGAGGGCGGCCGGGAGGTGCTCGGCAAGCAGGGATTCAGAGCCGCGACGGGCGAACGGGGACTGCTCGCCGGGAAGGCGGCCGACCACGGGCTGACCGATTCCGTTCCGCCGGCGGACCCCGCCGACGCGACACGGCTGGACAGGACGCTGGAGCGGTACGGCAACGCCCACGGGCCCGGCCGCGTCCTGTTCCTCCTCGACAGCTCCGGCTCGATGGCCGGCCTGTGGGACGGCCCCAGCGGCGGCCCCGGCATCCTCAAGCAGACCCTGACGGGGTTCGGCAGGGGGGACGAGTACGGGGTGTGGGCGGTGCACGGGGTCAAGGGCCCCACGCACACCGACCTGCTGGACTTCGGCAGGCACTCCCGCGCGGAGGCGGAGAAGGCCCTCAGGCCCGGCAGGGGAGACGCCGAGGTGCGGGACGCGGAAGCCGATCCGCGCGCCGCCCTGCTGGACGCCCTGGCGTTCATGCGGGAGCGCGGCGCCGGCGACGAGCGGCCGCAGCTGATCGTGTACCTCACCGACGGCGAGGACGACAACCGCCTGGCCGGCGACCGCCTCCGCGCGGTGGAGGACCGGGCACGCGAGTCGGGCGTGCCCGTGGCCATGGTGATGCTGAAGAGCGGGGGCTGCGACCGGGGCCGCCCCGGCACGCGCGTCGCGGAGGCCGCCCAGGGCCGCTGCCTGGACGCCGGGGACGACCTCGTGCCCGCGCTGCGCGACGAGGTCGCCCGCATCGGAACGGGGGAGGAATGATGGCCCAACGACCGCCGGCCGCCGTACTCGCGTTGCCGTCCCTGCTGGCCCTGCTGTTCCTGGCCGCCTGCACCGGCGGTGACGTGCGGGAAGAGCCGCCGGACGCCGACAACCGCCGCCGGATCGTGGTGGCCAGCGGACAGGACGTGACCGGCAAGAACGGCATCCGCCAGCAGCTCATCGACGTCTGGAACGCCGAGGAGGGCCCGCAGGGCTTCGAGGCCCGGCTGGTGGAACTGCCCGGTTCCGCCGACCAGCAACGCAGCCAGCTGCTCGGCGCCCTCCAGTCCGGCAGCGCCCAGTACGACGTGGTGAACCTGGACGTGACCTGGGTTCCGGAGTTCGCCGACGCGGGCCTGATCCGCCCGCTGACCGACGCGGCGGTCAGGTCCCCCGACGACATCATCCCGTCCGTGGACAGAACCTCGTACTGGAAGGGCAAGCGGTACGCGGTCCCGTTCAACAGCGACGCCGGCCTGCTGTACTACCGCAAGGACCATCTGCGGAAGGCCGGTGTCTCCCAGACCGACCTCAGCGACGGGGTCACCTGGGACGAACTGCGGGAACAGATCGACGCCGTCAAAAAGCACTTCGGCTCCCAGGGCCACGAGGGCTGGGCCACCCAGCTCGCCCCGTACGAGGGCCGTACGGTCAACGCGATCGAGGCGTTCACCTCGGCCGTGCCCGGACTCCGGCTGACCGACGGCGACGGCGAGTACGCGGCGACCGTGGAACAGCTCACGGCGGGCGTGGCCGAACTGCGTGCGCGCACGAGCCCGCCGTACACCCTCGACGAGGCCTCCGAGTCCCGCGAGGCCGAGTCGCTCAGTGCCTTCGCGGAGGGCCGCACCACCTTCCTGCGGCACTGGCCGTACGTCTACCCCACCCTGCACGAGACCTACGGGGAGAACCTGGGCGTGACCCGGCTGCCCGGCAAGGCGGTCCTCGGCGGGCAGAACCTGGCCGTCACCTCCTCCACGTCCGAGCAGCGGGCCGCGAAGGCGGCGGAACTGATCGCGTTCCTGACCGACCCGGACAGCGAACGCTGCCTGCTGCGCGCCGGTTTCGCCGCGACCCGCGTCTCCGCCTACCAGGAACCCGGCACCGCTCCCCCGTGCCGGCACGCCCCGGCCTACGCCGAAGCCCCCTCGGCGTCGCCCACCGGCGAGGGCACCGTCCGCCTGCCCCCCGACCGGGTCGGCTTCTCCCGCGACATCCTGCTCCCGTCCCTCCGCGAGGGCGTGCACCGCCCACGCACTCCGCTGTACGGCGCGGTGACGCACACCCTCATCACCGAACTGGACGCCCTGTACGGCCCGAGCCCGCGTGAGGGCCGTCCGGGCGACACGCAGATCGCGAAGAATCTTGACGAGGCATTGAGCAAGGTTTTACCCGGTTGAATTTCCTCCCGATGATGTTCACAGTTCCTCCATTGCGAATGCCTGTCCGCCGTGGGTAACCTCAAATTCGCACTGACCATGCGATCTGACATTCAATTCAATAAAACGGGGATGGACTTCGTGAGCGTACGAAGCAAGGGAATTTCTTCCATAATCGCGTTGGCCATGACCGGCGCGCTGTGCGGTGCCGGAGCGCAGGCGGCACAGGCGTCTGTGGTGCAGCCGGAGGTGCGCGCCGGGGCGGACGAGATCTGCGCGGTCCTGGGGATCGGCAGCGGCGCGGCAGGCCTCACCAAGGCGTTGGCCAAGGGCGCCTCGTGGGTGGGGATCGGTGCCAGCATCGGGTGCTACGCCTACACGAAGGCGAAGGAGGCCACACCCGCGCAAAAGCGGGCCGCCATGATCGCCTCCTACAAGAAGTACCAGGCGATGAGTGACATCAAGAAGCTCGACGCACTCGGCTATTACTGCCGCAAGGAAAGCGGCGGCGGCGGTGGAACCGATGTCGCGCCCGCCGGTGTTTCGGTGAAGGCGGGGTGGCGCGACATCAAGATGAAGGGCGTGACCTACAAGTGCACGGCGACCGGAGACTGACCGGACGCCGCGGCCCGGGCCATGGAGAACGCACGCTGTTCTCCATGGCGCTGGTCGTGGTGAGCCTGCTGTGGATGACGCAGGACATGGCCCTCTGGGCGACGGCGACGTGCGCGGTGGGCGCGGCCGGCGGGGTGGCGGGCGTGTGCTGCTTCGGCCTGCGCTACCTTCGCTCGCGCGGGGACGCGTCCTAAGGGCTGTCCCGTAAAGAGGGACGCTGCGGTGGGTTTCAGGATTCCGAGGGCTCGCCGGGCGGTGGCTGGACTCCGGGGACGAGAGTCCGAAGGGACGGCCAGCGGGGGGAACGGACCAGAGCGGTGGCTTGGGCGGTGGTGGAGCGGTCGATCTTGGTCTTCCACGTCCGGCCGGTGTACTCGGGCGCTGAGCCGGAGGTGCCGGAGCCCCGGAGTTCTTTGGCGTAGACGTACAGGATCCCGTTGGCGTCGATGTCGAGGCCTACCTGGACCAGCGGTGTGTCCTTGGGGTGGTGTGGCAGATCTGTGAGTTCCAGGACGGCGAGCGATCTATTGTCCGAGGCCAGTTCGTGCTCGCCTTCGAGGATGTGCACGATCATCGTCGTTTGGTTCCTCGCCCTGGTGACAAACTCCTCGCTGCGCATGGTCGGGATGGTGGTGTTCCGTTCGATCAGCTTCGTCATGACGCCGCCGGAGGTCTCCAGGCCGAGCGAGGCCGAGGCGGCGTCGAGGAGAAGTACGTCCATGAGGCCCCCGGTGAGGACGCCACTCTGGAGGGCAGCCCCTGTGACGATCCCCTCGGGGATCAGGCCGCGGTAGGGCTGTTTGTCCTTCACGAATCGGCTCATTAGCTCGCCAATTGCGGGCATCCGGGTGGCACCGCCGGTCAGGATTACTTGGTCCAGATCGGACTGCTGGAAGTCAAAGGCTTCGCGGAAGGCCTGTTCCACTGGTTTGCGGCAGCGTTCCAGCAGGTCTTCCGTCATGGACTCCAACTCCTGCCGGGTCAGGGTTTCCGAGACCTGCAGGGGGGAGTCCCCGTGGGCCGTGAGGTAGGGCAGCATGATGGTCGTGGAGCTTGCCGACGACAGCTCGATCTTCGCCCCTTCGGCCGCCTCTTGGAGTCGCTGCATCGCTTCGACGTTCTGGTCGAGGCCTACCCCGTACTGGTCCCACACCCGACGCAGGAGATGCTGGACGATCCGCCGGTCCCAGTCGTCGCCGCCGAGGTGGTTGTCGCCCGCGTGTGCTTTCACCTCGACGACACCCTCGCCGATCTCGATGAGTGAAACGTCCAGCGTGCCACCGCCCAGGTCGAAGATGAGGACAGTCGTGTCTTCCTCGCGGTGGAGGCCGTAGGTGACAGCCGCCGCCGTAGGCTCATTGATGACCCTCAGCGCACGGATCCCAGCTCGGTCGGCGGCCTCCACAAGCGCCGCCCGCTGATCCAGGTCGAAATTCGCCGGCACCGTCAGCACCGCCCCGTGCAACGGCCCCCTGATATACGCCTCCGCGTCTTCCCGCAGCCGCCGCAGAATATGCTCCGCCACATCCTCCGCAGCCAGCCGCACCGCACCCCGGGCGATGCTCCAGTCCGTGCCCAGCTTCAGTTTCGCCGAGCGGATCGTGTAGTCGGGGTTGGTGATCGCCTGACGCTTGGCGGGCGAGCCCACCAGGATGTCGCCGGTCTCGGTGATGGCCACCAGGCTGGGGGTGGTGAGGGCGCCCTCGGCGTTGGGGATCAGCCGGACGTCCTCCCCCTCGAACAACGCGATCGCCGAGTTCGTCGTACCGAAGTCGATGCCCACCACCGGGCCGTAGCCAGAGCCGAAGTCGCCGACGGGCGGGCGGGGTGCGGCCGGGCGGAGTGCGCGGGCCGTGGGGATCTCGCCCATGCCTCGCTCGTGCCACAACTGACGTGCTCTGCGGGCGACTTCGCGGTCCGCGTCGGCGATCAGGCCGAGGAGTGCGGTGCGGGCCGCGTCCCGGGTGGGCTCGCGGACGCTGCCGAGGAGCTGCTCGACCAGGTGGAGGGAGCCGATGCGCTTCCACGGCTGCGGATCCAGGGTCGCCGCGCGCATCTCGGCCAGGCGGTCAATGTCCACGTGGCGGGGGCTGCGGGCCACGTAAATCGCGCCCTGAGCGCTGTCCACGCTGAAGGTGGGGGTCTGGCCGGCGATGCGGTTGCGGACCTGCTCGTGGACGTATTCGTATAGCTCCTCGACGGAGACGAAGCCGTCGCTGTCCAGGTCGGCGGAGCCGTCACGCAGGCCGCTCACCACCGCAGAGGTGAACACGGACGGCTGGGCCGGGGCGCGGCTGTGGCGGACCTCGCGCTCGCCCTCGTAGGCGTACTGGAGGGCCGTCGAGGCAGTCAGGACCACCCGGCCCTTGCCCGCGAACGGCTCGGCCACGTCCACCGTGGGCGTCCCGGCGTCCCGGCGCAGGGCGTTCATGGGGAAGGCGCCGCTGTAGCAGCAGTCGAGGAGTACGACGATACGGCGGGAGAGGCTCGCGCCCATCCAGTCGCCGAGGACCTCCGCGGGGACGGCCGTCGCCCGCAGGTAGTCGAGTTCGGTGTCCCGCATGATGAAGTGCAGTCGGCCGCGCGTGTCCTTCCAGCCGTGCAGGGACAGATGGAGGAGGAGCAGGTCGTCGCGGGCGGCTTTGGCGAAGAAGGACTCCAGGGCGCGCATCGCGGGACGCTGGGGCACGTCGACCAGCGTCTCGACCTCGAAGCCGCCGACGGCGGGGGCGCCGAGCACCTCCGCGAGGGCGGCCGCGTCCGCGGTGGCCGCCGGGAGCGTGGCGAAGTGGTCGTCGTCGTAGCTGCTGTTGGCGATGATCAGGGCGCGGCTCGCCACGGCTGCTCAGTCCCCGTGGCGGCGGACGAACTCCTCCAGGCCGCGCTGTCCCACCTCGTCGCTCACACCGGTCAGCTCGATCTCGTCCTCGCCGATCTTCAGCCGTACGCTGCCTGAGCGGCGCCGCTTCAACCAGTCCTGGACAACGGCGGCGAGCACCGGGAGCAGGGCGCCGCTGCCGCCAAGGTCCAGGATTAGTGCGCCCAGCTGTACGGCTCCCGTGGAGCGGCTGCCCGGTGGCGGCGGGCCCTCGGTCACCCGGTCGATACTGCCGAGGTCCAGTTCGCTCAACTCGGTAATCAGCTGCTGCAGTTGCTCCTCGGCGTAATCCTCGCCGCCGTCGCCAGTGTCGAGTACGAGCACGACCGGAATCGTTCTGGTCCCCATGACACACCCCCGTTCACCCACGCGTCGAGGGCACTCCAGCGACGCGGGACCTGGCGGAGAGCCGGTCCGGAAAGATTCGATGGTCAGAGTTGCGCAGTCGCAGGCTCTGTACCTTGCGTCCGGGTTCCTGTACACGACCAGGATATCTGGGCGATGCGCGATGCGCTTCCCACCGAGGACGATGCCATAGGTCAGGTGGGCGCAGACGGGCGCTGTCGTCTCCTCCAGCCGACCTTGATGTCGGCGGCGGACCCTCAAGATCGCCAACAGAGTCGCTCATGTAGAAGATGCGTTGGAGGCCGCGGTGGTAGCGGCGAGGGCGACGCAGGTTGCCGTTCCGCTTGCCGGAGTCGTGCGGTGCCGAAGCCAGACCGGCGAAGGCCGCGAGTCCGTCCGGGCTGGCGACGTCCGCGGGGTCGTTACCGACCCTGGCGAGGAACCGCTCGGGAGGAGCGGGAGCCTTCGCCGCGGAGATGGAGAGATGTCGCGCATGGCGGGTGAGCGCCTTGGGCGGCGGCGTTCAGGTGCCGGTGGAAAGGTCTGCCGTAGAAGCGTGTCAAAACCACCTACGAAGACGGGCATCCCGCTACCTTCTCGCGTGCCGAGAGGCGGGCAGCCGCGGCATGACAAGCACTGGAGGTTTCGGGTTGCGACTATTCCGCCGCAAGAAGCAGCCGCTGCGACACTTTCTCTATGTCTCCGACACCAAGCTGGACATGCTTTTCGATCAAATCGAGCCAGCCCTGCTTCGCCGCATCAGCGCGGAAGCCAGGATCGACCTCAGACTCGCCAGCGTCACACTCCACCAGGCAGAAGCCCCTCAAGCGACCCGCATGGCCAAACTACAGCTCATCGAGCGGTATATCGATACCTATCATCAAGTAGGTACCAGCGCCGAACCGGGCCACGACTACTTCCGCGGGTGCATGCCCATGCAGTGGGGCTGGTTGAGTCACGGCTTTTACCCCGATAGTCCTACTGGCGGGCTGGATACCGTGTTTTTCCGCGGAGAGGACAACGCGCACCTTGTGATCCTCGCAGGCTCGCGACGGCACGTCCTCGGAGAACAGCCCGCTGCAGAAAACACCGCGCTATTGGCGCACTCCGCAACGCCCAACATCATGGCCGTCATCGCGGAGCACATCTCCGGAAATCCGGCACTTGGGCAAAGGTGGCGCTCTCTGCGGCTTGACCCGAACGCAAGTGGGAGTGAAGACGCCGCCGCTGCGCACGATCCGCCTGAGATTGGGCTGCGTGAAGCTGCGCGAGTCAGACTCGGTGGACCGGCTCAGCAGCTGGAGTTTCTAGCCGTTCCCATTCTCAGCGGAAGCATCCAAATTGAACCGGTACTTGATATAGAGAAAAGGCCCTTCTCGGGTCCGGCGGTCCTAGGTACCCCCCTCTATGTCGCGGTGGCAAGGCACCCGGACACCGCCTAAGGCTTGTCCCGCAAAAGATCTTCGAATCGAGCTGGATGGGTCGGCCGTTGTGGAACCCGTTCGTTTATCCGGCGAGGTTGAGGTTGTGCAGGCGGGCAATGCCGAGCATGGCGTGGTGGACGCCGTCGCCCTTCAGACGGCAGTCGCGGAGGATCTTCCAGCTCTTCATTCGGGCGAAAGTGTGCTCGACGCGGGCGCGGACCTGCTTGTGCGACCGGTTGTGCTCCTGCTTCCAGTCGGGGAGTTCCTCGCCCTTGCGGCGGCGGTGGGGCATGACGAGCCCGGTTCCCGGATAGCCGCCATCGGCGATCGTCATCGTCCTCCCGACAGCGGCTTTGGCGCCGGACTGCTCCCACGCCCTGCAGTCGTTGCGGTTGCCCGGCAGAGGCCGGCCGACCACGACGACCCGGCGGGTATCGGCGTCGATGACCACCTGGTGGTTGGTGGAGTACCTGTAGTTCTTGGACTGCTCGGCGATCGTGTGGTCGCGGGTGGGCACCAGGGTGCCGTCCACGATGAGCATGGCGTCTCTCGCGAAGCGGTGCCGAGTCTGAAGCGCCAGGAGCGGACCGAGGTGGTCGATGATGCGGTCGACAGCGGACTTAGAGATACCGAACAGCGGGGCGAGCTGGCGCATCGTCAAGTTTCTGCGTCAGTACGCCGTGACCAGCAGTGTCCTGTCTGCCAGCGACAGGCTCCACGGCCTGCCCCGGCGGGGGGCGTCGATCCCCGCGCGACGCAGCGCCGTCACCAGTTTCATGAACTGGCGCGGGCTCAGCCCGGAGAACGGAACTATCCAAGACGGCTCCGACGCCGTGATCACACCAGCCACATCAAGATCATTGCACCGCTGCTGATCCCTCCAGCCCGTGAGGGCGGGGTGCGGACACGAAGGCAAGGACGTCGCGGACCGCTTCGCGCAGGCTGCCGAAGTGACGATGCACGCCGTCCACCGCCGCAGGGGCGTTGACACCCCACACCGTCATCCCGGCACGCAGCCCCGACTCCACCCCGGAAGGAGCGTCCTCGATGACCAGACAGTCCTCCGGTTTGGCACCAAGTCGCGCGGCTGCCTGCAGATACGGCACAGGCGACGGCTTGCCTTCCTCCACAGCGGCCGCATCCACGAGGACCTCCGGGACCGGCAGGCCCGTCCGTGCGAAACGTCCACGCACCCGGTGCTCATAGTTCGAAGTCACCAGTGCCCAGGACCCGGGCTGCAGAGCACTCAGCAGCTCCGAGGCACCGCTGAAGGCCGTATAGGCGCCGGAGCGGACGTCCTCGTCCTCAAGCTCGTGCAGTGCAGCAAGGCACTCCCCGGGGTCCTGGTCCGGAGCAACCTGCGCGAAGGTCTCCATCGGCCTCGTTCGCAGCGCCACTCGATAGACCTCATCGGGATCCAGTCCGTATCGCTCTGCCCACGTTCGCCAAACCAGGCGCTGATTATCCACGGCGTCGATCAACGTGCCATCGACATCAAACAGGACATACCTCATCGCACTGGACTGGCCGGGTTCACTGGTCACGCTTCGATCATGCCATCTGGCCCTGAGCAGGCAATTTGCGGGACAAGTCTTAGCTGTTCTACGCGTCGAGCGCAGGGAATGTGCCCGTATTTCCCGCCCAGGACAGCTCCCCGTGAAAGGGTGGGAGCATGATGGGCGGACGGTCGGAGAACCCGGAACTCTGGGCTTTTTTGGAATCTGTCCGTTGCGGTGAGTTCCTTTCCGGCACCGTCACAGCGATCGAGCGGTTCGGCGTATTCGTAGCGCTGGACGACGGCCCCGACCACCCGGTCTTCCCCGGCGTCGGGTTCATCTCGGTCCCCGAACTGTCCTGGCGGCGCATCGAAGCAGCCTCCGACGTCGTGCAGGTCGGACAGCGGGTCTCCTGCGAGTTCCTCCAGTTCGATACATGGAACCTGGAGGCCAGACTGTCCTTGCGATCGACGCAGCCTGACCCCTTCCAGGCATTCGCCGACGGCGTCGTGGTCGGGCAGGAACTGCACGGACAGGTCACCAAGCTGGTCCCGTTCGGCGTCTTCGTCCAGGTCGCCGACGGCGTCGAGGGACTGGTCCACCTGCGGGAGCTCACTCGGACGCCCGTGCGGACGCCGTCGGATGTCGTCCGGGTCGGTGACGAGGTCACGGTCCTCGTCACCGAGATCGACGTGGAGCGACGCAGGCTGGCCCTCTCCCGGCGGCAGGCCGCTTCCGGGCATCGGTGACGCTTGCGTGGTGTGCCGCGTCGGACCTCGGGTCGTCACCCGGCCGGGCAGCGGCTCCGGGCATGTCCCGGTGCCTCAGCGGGAGTTCGCCACGGTCTGCGGTTCCGGCCGGGGGGTGTCCGCTCGGGCCGGGCCCGCGTTCGCCGCGAGCAGGAGGGTCGCCACCGCGACGAGGGCGGCGGTGAAGCCTCGGGCGTACCGCTCGGCGGTGCGTGTGCGTTCGAGCACGGCGACCTCGCAACAGGGGCGGCGACTACGGCGGCAGCGTATTAAGCAGGTTCGACAATCCGGCTTAACACTCCGTTTAACCTAGGGGCAGTTCCGGTCGAACGGCAAGAGCCACAGGGGGAGTCGGCGTGGGGGAGCGTGACGATCCGGGGACCATCGGGCGCCGGGTGCAGCGGTTGCGTGTGGAACGCGGACTGACGCAACGGCAGTTGGCGGAACCCGTGTACACACCGGCCTACATCTCCACCCTCGAGTCCGGCCGGGTGCGGCCCTCCGACGACGCGCTGCGGCATCTCGCGGAGCGGCTCGGCGTCGCCTTCGAGGAGCTCGCCGGCGGGCGCTCGGCCCGGCTCGTCACCGGGCTGCGGCTGCGGCTGACCGAAGCCCAGCGCACGGTGGCCGACGGCGAGGCCGAAGCGGCCGCCGAGCAGTACGCCGAGCTGCTCGCCGAGGCCGAGACGCACGGCCTGACGGCCGAGCGGTCCGCCGCCCTGCTCGGACTCGGCGAGTGCGCTCTGGAGACCGGTGAACTCGTCGCCGGCCGGCAGTACTTCGAGCGGGCCGAGGAGTGCCTGGCCGGCGCACCCCTGCCCGCCCGGGTCCCGGCTCTGCGCGGCCGGGCCGTGGCGCACTACCTCGCCGGTGAACTCCGGTACGCCGTCTACCTGCTGGAGACCACCCTCGACGAACTGAACCGCGGCGGCCTGCACGACCCGGACGCCCTGCTGCTGCTCTACGCCAGCGCCATCGGCCCGTACATGGACATGGGCGCACACGCCCGCGCCGCCCAGGCCGCCGAGCTCGCCCTGGCCCTCGCCCCGCAGTCCGGCGACCCCGCCCTGGTCGCCCGCATGCACCGCTCCGTCGCCCGCACCCTGGTCGCCGAGGGCCGCCTCGCCGAGGCCGACGCCTCCCTGGCCAAGGCCGCCGAGCTGTACCGGGGCCTGCAGATCCGCACCGAACTCGCCAACTGTCACTGGATGCGCGGCTACGTCTACGCCCAGGACGGCCGGCTGGAACGCGCCGAGGAGGAGCTGCGGCAGGCTCTCGGCATGCTGTCGGCCCAGCGCGCCGCCCTCTACAGCAGCCAGGTCACCGTCGAGCTGGCCGACGTGCTCCACCGGCGCGGCCGGTCCGACGAGGCGGCGGCCCTGCTCTACGACGTCCTCGGGCACCTGTCCCCCGTGCGCGGCGCCGTCCACTCCGCCGCCGCCCACCGGCTGCTCGGCATCATCGCCGAGGACGCCCGCCGCACCGAGGACGCCGAGGAGCACTACGTCCGCGCCCTGAGCCTGCTGGAGCGGGCCGGCGCCGCCGGTGACCTGGCCGACCTGTGCCGGCTGCTGGGCGACCTGCTGCGCAGGACCGGGCGGGTGGAGGCCGCCCTGGACGCCTACCGGACGGGTCTCGGCCACCGCACCGCCCCCGGCACCACGACCCTCGGGCCCGCGCCCGCCCAGCCTCCCCTCTGAGGAAACCGTGTTCTCGCACAGCCGTACGGGTTAGCCTCCCTCCGGGGAAGTGAACGACCGGGGCGGGCGCGTGGAGAACCAACGGACGGTGGCCGACGGCATACGGCTGGGCCTGCGGGCCCTGGTGTACGCCGTCCTCGGAGGTGCCGCGCTGCTCGCCGTCGTGACGGTGGTCTCGGTGCTCGGGCCCTTGCTGGCGCTCGACCTCTACACCCCTCCGGTCGCGGCCTGGTGGACGGTGTTCACCGCGATCACCGTGCAGGGCGTGCCGTTCCTGCTGCTGGGCACCGTCGTGTCGGCGGCGATCGGGGCGTTCGTGCCCGAGCGGGTGTTCCAGCGGGTGCTGCCCCGCCGTGCGGTGCTCGCCGTGCCGGTCGCGGGGGCGGCAGGGGTCGTGCTGCCCGGCTGCGAGTGCGCCTCCGTGCCGGTGGCGGGCAGCCTGATGCGGCGGGGCGTGGCGCCGGCGGCCGCGCTCGCCTTCCTGCTGTCGGCGCCCGCGATCAACCCCGTCGTGCTCGTGGCGACCTCGATCGCCTTCCCGGGGCAGCCGGAGATGGTCCTCGGCCGGCTGCTCGCCTCGCTCGGCACGGCCGTGGTCATGGGCTGGCTGTGGGCGCGGTTCGGGCGCGAGGAGTGGCTGCGGCTGCCGAAGCGGAGCGGTGGGCAGCCGCAGGGTGGCGGTCCGCGCGCCTTCGCCTCGGGACTCCAGCACGACTTCCTGCACGCGGGCGGCTTCCTCGTCGTCGGGGCGGCGGCCGCGGCGACGTTCGCCGTCGTCGTGCCGCGGTCGCTGCTGGAGGTGTTCACCGGCTCGGCCTGGCTGTCGGTGCTGCTGCTCGCCCTGCTGGCGGTCGTGCTGTGCGTGTGCAGTGAGGCCGACGCGTTCGTGGCGGCTTCGCTGAGCGGCTTCTCACCGACCGCGCGGCTGGCGTTCATGGTGGTCGGGCCGATGGTGGACCTGAAGCTGATCGCGCTCCAGACGGGCACCTTCGGCAGGGCCTTCGCGGTGCGGTTCTCGGCGGCGACGTGGGTGGTCGCCGTGGCGAGCAGCGTCCTGGTGGGGTGGTGGCTGCTGTGAGGCGCTACGGACCCGCTGTGCTGCTGGTCCTCGTCGGCGCGGCGATCCTGCGGGTGTCGCTCTTCGGCGAGCTGTACCTGCGGTACGTCCAGTCGGGGCTGCGGCCGTATCTCGTGGTGTCCGGGGCGGCACTGGTGCTGCTGGGGACGGCGTCGGCGGTGATGACGACCCGGGTGGAGGACGAGCACGCCCTCGATCACGAGCACGCCCTCGATCACGACCCAGCACTCGACCACCGGGACCGGCACGAACACGGGGACGACGAAGGCCCCACAGGGCACGGTCACGGCCCCGCCGGACCCCGTGTCGCCTGGTTCCTCACGCTCCCCGCGCTCGCCCTGCTCCTCTTCCCTCCACCCGCCCTCGGCTCCTACAGCGCCGAGCGCGAGGCCGGCCGGCGTGCCGACCGGGGCGTCGGGACCTTCCCGGCCCTGCCGTCCGGGAACCCGGTCGACCTCGCCCTCGGCGAATTCGGCTCCCGGGCGGTCTACGACAGCGGCCGCTCCCTGGAGGGCCGTACGGTCCGGCTCACCGGCTTCGTCACCCGGGATGACGACGGCACCTGGTACGTCACCCGCCTCCTCGTCTCCTGCTGCGCCGCCGACGCCACCACCGCCAAGGCCGAGGTGCGCGGCGCGCCCGCCCCGCCGGTCGACTCCTGGGTGACGGTCACCGGCACCTGGCACCCCGAGGGCGAGCCCGGATCCGCCGCCGCCTGGCCGCCGGTCGTCGACGCACGCTCCGTAGGGCGGGTGCCGCAGCCGGACAACCCGTACGAGAAGCGCTGAGAGCTCCGCCGACGCCGTCGCGCAGGTGTTTTGCCCCACCCGCAACGGGTAGTCGGGGCACGGTTCCGAGCGGGCAACGGGTGGTCGGGACACGGTTCGAGCGGGCCGGGCCCGGTGCGCGGCGGGCACAGCAGAGATGACCGGCCGGTCGCACGGCGCCTCGCGGGGCGGTCGCACGCGGCCCGCCCCTGCCGCGGCCCCGCCCCGGAAACCGTGGACGGTGCAAGCCGCGGTGATCGAAGGAGGCGGTGGTCGTGCGGCCCAGGGACGATCCCCGAGACGCTCCCGACGGCGACCCGGGCCCTAGCGCCGGAGGTGGTGGCCCGGACCCGGACGGGGCCCGGGCCGCCGACGCGATCGCCAGGGGCGTGCGGGGCGCCGAGCCCGGAGAGGTGCCGGGGCGGCTGTGCGAGGTGGCCGTCGAACTGCTGCCGGTGATCGGCGCGAGCGTGTCACTGCGCAGCGAGGGCATGCCCGTGCAGCTGAGCGCGAGCAGCGCGCAGGCCGCGCACCTGGCGCAGATCCAGGCGACGCTGGGCGACGGCCCCTGCCAGAGCGCGCTGGAGGACGGCGCGCCCGTCCTCGCCTGCGATCTGACCACGGGCCGGGACGCCGGACGCTGGCCGGTCTTCGCCCAGCAGGCGACGGAGGCCGGGGTACGGGCGGTGTACGCGGTGCCGCTGGGCAGCGGCGCGGTGTGCGTGGGCACGCTCGACCTGTACCGCGACCGCCCGGGCGGGCTCACCGACCGCCAGCTGCACGTGGCCCGGGTCGTGGCCGGTGTCATGACCGTGGCCCTGATGGCACTGCCGCACGGCGACGAGCCCGGGACACAGGACGGGGAGGACTGGCTGAGCGGACTGGCCACCGACCACGACGAGGTCTACCAGGCCGTCGGCATGATCATGGCGCAGCTCGGGGTGGGCGCGGACGACGCGCTCGCGCGGCTGCGGGCGGACGCCTTCGCGCACGGGCGCACGGCCCTGGACGTGGCGCGGGACGTGATCGCCCACCGCACGCGGTTCGACCGGTACTGAACGCGAAGGAGCGGGGCGTCAGATCTGTGCCCTGCCCTGCTTCCTGATCTCCGTCAGGCGCTGCGTCCCGAGCTGCGCGGTCTGCTGGGTGACCTCCGCGTACACCTCGTCCAGGCCGGCGTTGGTGAGGGTGATCGCCTCCTCGCCGACGCGGACGGCGGCGAGGTCCATGGTCAGGTACGTCAGCTCCCCCTCCTCCGTCTCGCCGGCCAGCATGACCCGCAGGGCCTGCCGGGCGTCTCCCACCGGCGGCAGCGGCAGGTTGCGGACCTCCACGCCCTGGACGCCGCCGCGGGTCGTCGTGGCCGTGAACTCGCCGCACCTGCCCGGCAGCGACTTCATCCAGTCCAGCGTGCGGTCCACGTCAGCCGGGGGGTGGGCGGCGACCCGGTAGCGCAACTGGGCGTCGGTGTCACCGTCGTCGAGCGCGGACGTCGCCTGCGGGCCCTTCGGGGTGCCGAAGGGCTCCTCCGTGTAGAGGACGTCCAGCAGCCGCTGGCAGTCCTGGTCCTGCGTGCTCGCCTTGAGCAGCCCGTCCCGCCAGGTCCGCGCGCCCCGGGACGGCGTCCACGGCTCCCCCAGATCGGCCTCGGTGACCAGCGCGGCCCGGGCCTGTGCCTCGGTGAGGGCGGCTCCGGAGCCGGACGGCTGCTCGACGGCGGGGGACGCGCCGGAGGCGGGCGGGGAGGCGGAGAACCACCGGGGCCGCGGCTCGTCGTCGATGGAGCAGCCGGCCGTGGCCAGCAGGGCGGTCACGGACAGCGCGGAGGCGAGGAGGGCACGGGTGGCCGGGGGGTGGGTCATCGGGGTGCCTCCTGCGGGGGGCTCATGGAGGCGCCTCGGCACGGAACCGCTCTCCAAGATCGGGTGCGTGCTCCTACGGCACCACCGAGGCCGTCCGGCCACCAGCGATACGGGCCGTCCGGGTGAGCGGACCGGAACACCGGCGGCCGCTGCGAACCACCCGGGTCGCGGACCGAGCCGCCCGAAAACCCGTCGCCCCGCCCCCGGCGCGCCTGTTACGGTCACGCCCATGCAGCGCGCCCAGTCGTATCCGTCCGCCACGACGACGCCGGAGAGTGTCCCGGCGCGCTGACAGCTGACCCAGATGTCCGAAGCCCCGGGGCGAGTGCCCCGGGGCTTCGTCGCGTGGTGCTCGCCTCCCCGCCGTGAGGAGTCACACCATGCACGACCACCGCCGACTCGGCCGTGAACTGGACCTGTTCGACACCGATCCGCTGATGGGCGCGGGGCTGCCGTACTGGCTGCCCGACGGCGCGATCGTGCGGCACACCCTGGAGGAGTACATCCGCGACGCGGAACGCCGGGCCGGCTACCGGCACGTGTACTCGCCCGTCCTCGGCAAACGCGAGCTGTACGAGATCTCCGGGCACTGGGACCACTACGGCGACGACATGTTCCCGCCGATGGACGTGGGCGCCGAGCAGGTCCTGCTGCGCCCCAGCCTCTGCCCCCACCACGCCCTGATCTACCGCTCCCGCTCCCACAGCTACCGCGAACTGCCGCTGCGCATGGCCGAGTTGGGCGGCATGTACCGCTCGGAGCTGTCCGGCGTCCTCGGCGGCCTGACCCGGGTGCGGGCCATCACCCTCAACGACGCGCACATCTTCTGCACCCTGGAGCAGGCCGTCCAGGAGGCCCGGGCCGCGCTGGAGCTGATCGGCCGCGCCTACGCGGACCTGGGTATCCGCGCGGCCCGGTACCGGCTGTCCCTGCCAGGAGAGGGCGGCAAGTACGTGGCCGACCCGGAGCTGTGGCGGCGCGCCACCGCCCTGCTGCGGGAGGTCCTGGACGGCTCCGGCATCCCGTACGAGGCGGCCGAGGGCGAGGCGGCCTTCTACGGCCCCAAGATCGACGTGCAGATCACCGACCCGGCCGGCCGGGAGGCCACCCTGTCGACCGTGCAGATCGACTTCCACCAGCCCGAACGGTTCGACCTGCACTACATCGGCCCCGACGGGGCGAAGCACCGCCCGGTCATGGTGCACCGCAGCATCATCGGCAGCGTGGAGCGCGCGGTCGCCCACCTCGTCGAGGAGCACGGCGGGGCCTTCCCGCCGTGGCTGGCGCCGGTGCAACTGGCCGTCCTGCCGGTCGGGGAGGAGCAGTTCGACGCCGCGGACGCCCTGGCCGCGCGGGCCAGGGAGCTCGGTCTGCGCGCCGAGGTCGCCGGCCCCGAGCAGGGCACCCTGGCCGCCCGGATCCGCGCGGCCCGGCTGGTGCCGTACCAGGCGGTGATCGGTGGGCGGGAGGCCGCCGCCGGCCTCGTGGCGGCGCGCCTGCGCGACGGCCGCCGGCTCGACGCCCTCCCCGCCGCCGAGTTGCTGCGGCGGATCGGCGACCGGGTCGCGGCCCGCGGTGCCGAGCTGTGGGATCAGCCGTAGGACGGGATCAGAACGTCCACCGGGTGTGGCTGTAGACCCCGTTGTCCCGGCCGAAGCCGTACGCCGTGTCCGGGGCCACCGCGAACACCACCGCGTCGCCGCTGCGGAATTCGTCCCCGATGCCGTGGAAGGTGCCCTCGGGGGAGGTGATGTGCGGCCCGTACTTCGTCTCGAACGCCGTGATCACCTCCTCCAGCAGCGCACGGTCGGCGACCGGCTCGGCCGTGCCCTCGACCACGAGGTCGAACCCGTCGGTGAGGGAGTTCGCCCCGGTCGTCAGCGCGCAGTGCGCGTCGTGCGCGAGGTTCTTCGCCTTCTGCTCGGTGCGGCCGGTGGAGAAGTACATCGCCCCGTCGTGCCAGGCGGCGATGCAGGGCGTGACGTGCAGCCGGCCGTCGGGCCGCACCGTGGACACCCAGAAGATCTCGGCGGTCTCCAGCCGCCCTTGTGCCTCGGCCCATTCGGTGGCGGTGACCTCCGAGGCACCCGGGCGGGGATTGAGTGCGGAGCTGTAGCGGGCGTCGAGTTCGGTCGTCGGCTGCTGTGCGGGCATGGCGGGACTCCTTCGTCGTCTTCCGCCCGTAACGACCGGCCGACGGGTCCGCAATCATCGCCGCGTCCGTTCGTGTGGCGGGAGCCCGGAACGAGCCGTCGCCCAGGCCGTAAGGTCGCTTCAACGGAGCTTGCCCGCGAAGCCACTGGAAGGAGTCCCCGCCGTGACGGACGGTCAGCGCATCCCGGTGATCATCGACTGCGACACCGGCGTCGACGACGCCCTCGCCCTGCTGTTCGCCGTACGGCACCCCGCGCTCGACGTACGGGCGATCACCTGCGTGGCCGGGAACACGGACGTGGACGGCGTCGTACGCAACACCCTGACCGTGCTGGAGCAGGCCGGCGCCCCCGACATTCCCGTCGCCCGGGGCGCCGAACGGCCGCTGATCGAGGCTCCCCGCTCGGCCCAGCACGTGCACGGGCGCGACGGCATGGGCGACCTGGGCCTGCCGGAACCGGCCCGCAGGCCCGCCGACGTCGACGCGGTGACCCTGCTGCGGCGCGAGATCCTCGCCTCCCCGCGCCCGGTCACCCTCATCCCCACGGCGCCCCTCACCAACATCGCGCTGCTCCTGCGCACGCATCCGGAGGTGGTCCGGGGCATCGAGCGGATCGTCTTCATGGGCGGCGCGGCATCCGTCGGCAACGCCACCCCCGTCGCGGAGTTCAACGTCTGGCACGACCCGGAGGCGGCGGCGATCCTGCTCACCGCCGGGGTGCCGATCACGATGTACGGGCTGGACGTGTTCACGCGGGTCGTGGTCCCCGCGGCGGACGTGCGCAGGCTGAGCGGGAGCGGCGAGCCGGGGGCGCGGCTGGCCGGGCGGTTGCTCGCCCACCGTCCGGCCCATCCGGACAGCCGTCCCGGCGATCCCTCCGAGACGTCCGGCGGTCTGGGCGACGCGGGTGCGGTGTGCGCGGTCGTCGACCCGGAGGGCCTGACGACGCACCGCCTCCCGGTGGACGTCTCCCTCGCGCCGGGACCCACGCGCGGCATGACGATCGTCGACCGCCGCCCCCGGCCCGGCGAGGCCGAACTCCACGAGGGCACACGCGAACAGCCCCTGGTCGACGTGGGGCTGGACGTGGACGTGGAGCGCTACGTGAAGCTGTACCTGGCGACCGTCGAGGGGTGACGCCGACGGCGGTACGACGCGACGCGGTGTTCGCGCCGCGGGCGTCCGGACGGACCGACGTCGGCATCGGGCGTCGGACGGTGGCGGCGGGGCCGGAGCCGGGGGGCGCTGGGTGCCCGGTCGTCGCCGGTGGCGGGGTTCGGGTGGTGGCCGGGGCCGGGGGTGTGGGCGCGCCCGGTGTGTTGTGGTGGCGGCGGGGCAGGAGCCGGCGGGCGCTGGGCACCCGGCCGTCGCCGGTAGCGGGGTTCGGGTGGTGGCCGGGGCCGGGGGTGCGTGAACGCCTGGTGTGCTGTGGTGGCGGCGGGGCCGGAGCCGGGGGGCGCTGGGTACCCGGCTGTCGCCGGTAGCGGAGGTCGGGTGGTGGCCGGGACTCGGGGTGCGTGAACGCCTGGTGTGCTGTGGTGGCGGCGGGGTCGGAGCCGGTGGGCGCTGGGTGCCCGGTCGTCGCCGGTGGCGGGGCTCGGGTGGTGGCCGGGGCCGGGGGTGTGGGGACGCCTGGTGTGTTGGGTGGCGGCGGGGTTCGGGTGGTGGCCGGGGCCCGGGGTGCGTGAACGCCCGGTGTGCTGTCGCCGCCGGACGGCAGCACACCGGGCGTCTTCAGGCTCGGGCGTCCTACGCGCCGCGCTTGGCCGCGCGGCGGCGGGTCACGACGACGAGGGCCGCGCCGCCCGCCAGCAGGGCCGCCGCACCGAGGGCGATCGGGCCGGTGCTGCTGTCGGCGCCGGTCTCGGCGAGGTCGCCGCCACCGCCGTTGGGCTTGGGCGCGGTGGGCGTCGACTCGGAGGCGCTCGGGGTGGGCGTGTCCGTGCCGGAGGACGGCGGCGTCGAGGGCTCGGCCGGCTCGGACGGGGACGCCGGAGGCGTGGTCTCCTCGGCCGGCTCGGACGGGCTCGCGGGCGGCGTGGAGGCGGGCGGCTCCTCCTCCGCCGGCGGCGGGGTGGTGCAGTCCTTCGTGCCGCCGTTCCAGGCCGCGATCAGCTTGTCCTTGATGACCGGGCGGTCCGGGCCCTTGGGCAGCTCGCCGTGCTCGAAGCCGTCCTTCGCGTCGAGTTCGCCGTCGAACTTCACCGCGCCCCGGTAGAGGTCGATCTGCCCGAAGCAGCCCTTGTCCGGGATGGCGATGTCGAGCGAGTCGGTGCCGCCCTGCTTGACCGTCACCGAGTCGAAGTCGACGAACACCTGCTCGCCGGAGGTCGCGAACGTCGCGCCGTGGGCGAGGTAGGAGGCGAGGGAGGCCGTGCAGGTGGCCGCGTCACCGGCGGCACGGACCTTGATGTGGACCTTGCCGTCCTCGGTCGGCTTCAGGTTCTGGTCGTCGACCTTGACCGAGTCGTAGAAGTTGATGCCGTCGAGCGAGAACTGGCAGCGATCGGTCCCGGTCTCCGTGCCCGCGCCCGTGCCGGGCTGGTAGCTGCCGCCGGACGACCAGCCGTCTCCGCCGGGCGCGCCGTGCGCGAAGGCGGTCGTGGCGGTGGCGGCGCAGAGGGCGAAGGCCGCGGCGCCCGTCCCCAGCAGGCGTCGCGCGGTGACACGTCTCGCTATGGACATGTGTATCCCATTTCTTGGCGTGTGCCGAACCCGGGTGACGGCATGCGGGCAGCGCGCGGCGCGCGGCTGCCGGGCCGTACCGGGGAGTGATGAGTGGTCTGAGAAACACTGGGCTCATTGGTCACATGTGCCTCAGTGGCCCCATGGTGGCGGCGCCGCAGCACACTGTCAACCTGCGCTGATGCAAAGAAAGTTGCGCTGCCATCACACCTTCGTCACAGCAGGAATGGATCACTCCGATCAACGCGATGTTTCTTTTTTCCGGCATTCTGGACAGATTCAATACTGTCGCCCGTATGCCCTGAGAAGGAGACCGCGTGACCGATCGCTCGACCCTCGACCTGTCGTCCCGGGACCCCGACTGGTGGCGCCAGGCCGTCGTCTACCAGATCTATCCCCGCAGCTTCGCCGACGCCGACGGCGACGGACTCGGTGATCTGCGCGGCATCACCCGCCGCCTCGGTCACCTCGCCGCCCTGGGCGTGGACGCCCTGTGGCTCAGCCCCTTCTACCCGTCGGAGCTCGCCGACGGCGGCTACGACGTCGCCGACCCCCGGGGCGTCGACCCGCGCCTGGGCACCCTCGACGACTTCGACGCCCTGGTCGCCGAGGCCCACCGCCTCGGCCTGAAGGTCATCGTCGACATCGTGCCCAACCACTCCTCGCACCGGCACGCGTGGTTCCAGGAGGCCCTGGACGCGGGGCCCGGCTCGGCCGCCCGCGACCGCTACGTCTTCCGCGACGGCCGCGGCGTGCACGGCGAACTCCCGCCCACCGACTGGCAGTCCGTCTTCGGCGGCAGCGCCTGGAAGCGGGTGCCCGACGGCCAGTGGTACCTGCACCTGTTCGCCCCCGAGCAGCCCGACCTCAACTGGGAGAACCAGGAGGTCCGCGCCGACTACCGCACCACCCTGCGCTTCTGGTCGGACCGCGGGGTCGACGGATTCCGCGTCGACGTCGCCCACGCCCTCGTCAAGGACCTGAGCGAACCGCTGCGCGACCTCGGCCGGCCCGAGCTGAGCCGCGAGGGGGCCCTCACCGCGATGCCGCCCGGCACGCACCCCTTCTACGACCGCGACGACGTGCACGAGATCTACCGCGACTGGCGCAAGATCCTCGACGCCTACCGCCCGCCCCGCATGGCCGTCGCCGAGGCGTGGGTGCCCGGCGCCCGGCGCGCGCTGTACGCCCGCCCGGACGAACTCGGCCAGGCCTTCAACTTCGAGTACCTGGAGGCCGGCTGGGACGCCGGGGAACTGCGGCAGGTCATCACCGACTCGCTCGCCAACGCCCGGGCGGCGGGCGCCTCGGCCACCTGGGTGCTGTCCAACCACGACGTCGTACGGCACGCCTCCCGGCTGACGCTGCCGCCCGGCACCGACCTCAACGCCTGGCTGCTCTCCGGCGGCCACGCCCCGGCCGTCGACGAGGCGGCCGGGCTGCGCCGGGCCCGGGCGGCCACGCTGCTGATGCTGGCGCTGCCCGGCTCGGCATACGTCTACCAGGGTGAGGAACTGGGCCTGCCCGAGGTCGCCGACCTGCCCACCGAGGTCCTCCAGGACCCGATCTGGGAGCAGACGGGCCACGTCCGCAAGGGCCGCGACGGCTGCCGGGTGCCGCTGCCGTGGACGACGACCGGACCGTCGTACGGCTTCGGGCCCGGCGGTGCCTGGCTCCCGCAGCCGCCCGGCTTCGCCGCCTACGCCGTCGAGGCCCAGGACGGGGTCGAGGGCTCCACCCTGGAGCTGTACCGCACGGCCCTCAGGCTGCGCCGCAAGCTCCTCGACGGTGAGGAGCTGACCTGGGCGGACGACGCCCCGCAGGGCGTGCTCCGGTTCGACCGCTGCCAGGGGTGGCGCTGCGTCACGAACCTCTCCGACGGGGCGGTCGAGCTGCCGGCGGGTGAGGTGCTGCTGAGCAGCGCACCCCTGGAGGACGGCCGGCTCGGGCCGGACACGACGGTGTGGCTCGGGCGGTGACTGCACCGTCTTGGTGCCGTTCGGGCCGTTGTTCGTCCGCGGCGTCGTCGTGGCCGGTCGCGCGGTTCCCCGCGCCCCTGGAGGGCGCGGGCCCCACTCGCGTGGCCCAGTAGGGCGTGCCGTGTGCGGGGGGTGCCGGGGAGGATCGTGCCACCGACGTGTACGGACAGGGAGCCCCGCCCGCGATGAACAGGTACAGCAGGACAGCAGCCGTGGCGGGGGCCCTGGTCGCGGGAGCGCTCGTGTGTCCCGCCACGCCCGCGGCGGCCCGGGACGGCGGGCTGTGGGGTGCCGCGACCATCGCACCCGGGCGGGAGGGCATCGTCGAGGTCATGGGCGTCGAGGAGGTCTCCGTGGGGGCGGTGCTGACGCTGACCGCGCCCCGGGGCACGCGGGTGACCGGCACGCCGCTCGACTCCTCCGGATACCGCGGCTCGGTCGCCGCCGGCGGACGCAGCGCGACGTACACGGTGACCGGCGCCGCGGCCGGACAGAAGAACCGGGTCTTCCCCTTCGTGCTGGCCGTGCCCGCGGATGCCGTTCCGGGCACCCGGCTGCGGGACTGCTCCCTGCGGTTCACCGACGCCCGGGGCGTGCCGCGGGCCGTCGGGCGGTGTGCCGTGACCGTGGGCCTGGCCGGGCCGGTCCTGACCCGCCCGCTGTCCGGCGTACCGCTGTCCGCCCGGCCGAAGATCTCCGGCACCGCCCACCCGGGCGCCCAGGTCACCGTCCGTGACAAGGACGATCAGGAGGCCTGCTCCACCACGGCGGCCCTCGACGGCACCTGGGCGTGCACCCCGGGTTCGGCCTTCCCGGCCGGTGCCAACCGATTGCAGGCGGTCGCCGCTCTGCACGGGGTGAGTGCGATAAGCGAGCAGGTGGACATCGTGGTCGCCCGGGACGACGACGCTCAGTAGCGGACCGCCCGGGCGACCTCGGTCCGGACCTCACCGGACAGGTCGTGCGTGCTGCGGGCGGTGGCCGTGGCGGAGTGGCCGGCCTGCACGTGGTCCACCGTGACGATGACCGTGTCGACCAGTTGCCCCCCGGCGTCCCGGAAGTCGACCTGGACGGCGAAGGACCGCGTCGCGTCGTCGGTGTTGCGGGCCGTGACCTCCGTGCGGACCCGGCCGTCGGAGCCGGTGACGGTCCGGCCGGTCTGAACGTCGGCCTTGACGTCGGTGCCGTCCTGGATGTCGTCGAGCCGCCGCTGGGCCTCGGCCGTGGCGGACTCCACGGCCTCGGAGGCCTCCGAGGCGATCGACCCCACGGCGGACTCCGCCTTGCTCGCGGTGTCGGAGGGGCTGTAGTCGCCGCCGCAGCCGGTGACCGCGGCGGACAGGCACAGCGTCAAGGCGGCCCCGCCCGTCGCCCAGCGCCCGCGGTGGCGGGCGGACGTGCCGCCTCCCGGGAGACCGACGGGTCCCGGGCCTCGCGGCCTCATGTGCGTCCGAGTCCGCCGCCGCCGAACGATCCGCTGGATCCGGGCGACCAGCGGCGGGGTTTCTGGTCCTTGCCGGTCCTGGTGCTCGCCCGGTGCAGTTCATGGGGCATGAGCCGCTGACCGTCGCGTGCCACGACCGGCACGTCGTCGGGCTCCCGCATCTCCCTGGTCTCGCGGACCGGCCCGCCCTCCGGCATGTGCGGCTGCTCCTCCGGAGCGGGGTGGTGGGTGTCCTTGTCCATGACCTGCATCCCGACCCGCACGGCCCAGATCAGCGCGCAGGCCACGATCAGCCCGCCGACGAAGGCGATGGTCACGGCGACCGCGTGATCTGACGAGGCCGCCAGTTCTGCATACGTAGCCGTATTCATGCCCCAAGTATCACCGACGGAATGCGATAAAGCGCCCGGAATGTCCTGCCGCTTCGCACGCCGGGCGCCCCCGGCCTCGGCGGTGACGACCTGAGGGTTGCCGGGCGCCTTCAGGCACCGTCCGAAGCGCCGCCGCGGCCTGTGGCCGACCAAGGGGGCGGTACGGGCGGCCTCATCCTCCGCACCGCCCCGCGGCGTACGGTGGAGGGACGGAGGGTGGCCGCAACCAGTGGCCGCACCGGTCTCCCGGCCACCCCCCCCGGTACGCCGTAGGAGCACCCGATGACCTCCGCCTCCTCCTCGCCCCCGCCACCGCTCCCCGCACCGCGAGAAGTCCGGCTACGACTCGCCGAGCCGACGCGCGGCCGCACGGCACGCCGTATCGACGGCGCGTGGTGGCCCCGGTCGGACGACCTGGCCGAGGAGCTGACCGGACTGCTGGGCGTGCTGCCGCGCGCCTGGGGGCCGATCAGCAGCGTCCTGGTCCACGGGGACACCTGGCCGGACTGCCCGGAGCAGGTGGACGTCGCCGGGCAGACGGTGCACGTCGGTCACAACGACTCGCCCTCCGCACCCCACACCGTCTGCCTGCTCGCGCCCGGCCGGGGCCGCTACGACCTGCTGGTCGTGCCGCCCGCGACGGCGGAGGCGGAGGCCGGCCGGCTCATGGAGCGGGCGGCCACGCAGGGCGCGTGACGCCCCGCCGTGCCGCTCAGTGCGCCAGCAGTACCAGCGCCAGGGCGGCCAGCGCCGGGACGGTCTGCACGAAGAGGATCTTCCGGCTGGAGGTCGCGGCACCGTAGAGCCCCGCGACCGCCACGCACACCAGGAAGAACACGGAGACCTGGAAGCCCACCGGGTCGGACGCCACGGCGCCCCACACCAGACCGGCGGCGAGGAAGCCGTTGTAGAGGCCCTGGTTGGCCGCCATGACCTTCGTCCCGGCGGCGAACTCGGCGCTGGTGCCGAAGGCCGCCCGGGCCCTCGGCGTGGTCCACAGGAACATTTCCAGCACCAGGATGTAGGCGTGGAGCGCGGCAAGGGCCAGCACCGCGAGCGTGGCGACGGTCGACATGCGGTCATCATCACAGGCCCGCCCGGCCCGTCCTCCTTCGGGCCCTCTCAGGAGGCGCGGCGGGGCCCAGGGTGGCAGATTGCGGCCAGAGGCCGGGTCCGGCCGTCGCGTCCCCGCGTGTGCCGCTCGGGAGCCGGACCCGGTCTTCCCCCATCACACGTACGCCTTCGCACCGCTGCTGTCCCGCCAGTCATGTTCGATTCTGATCGAGCAGTTCATGGCTCATGAGACACCGGCACTTTGCGGAACCTTTGCCCGTGGGCCGGGCGTTGGACGGGTGTGCGCGCGTGAGCAGGTGCGCAGGTGATGCCGACTAGTACCGAGGTGACGTCAATGGCAGTGTGGGACCGGCTCAAGGACCAGGCCAAGGCTCTCCAGCAGGGTCAGGGGGCGCGGGGCGCGACGACCGGTGGGCACGGCGGCGGGACGAGGTCCGGTGGTGGCGGCAAGGCCCAGCTGGTCGGATTGCTGAAGACGCAGCTCGGTTCGCTGAAGAACGAGTTGAAGAGCGGCGCGTACCGGGACGCGAGCATGGCGATGTGCGCCCTGGTCGCGGCGGCCGACGGGCATGTGGACCCGGCCGAGCGCCAGCAGGTCGAGTCCATGATCCTCAGCAACGACGTGCTGCAGAACTTCCCGCCGGAGCAGCTCCGGCAGCGGTTCGGCAAGCACGTGGACCAGCTGACCGCCAACTTCCAGCTCGGAAAGTCGGAGGCCATGCAGGAGATCGCCAAGGCCGCCAAGAAGCCCACCGAAGCCAGGGCCGTGATCCAGACGGGCATCGTCATCGCCGGTTCCGACGGCGACTTCTCCCAGGCCGAGCAGATGGTCCTGCGCGAGGCCTGCGCCGCACTGGGGGTGTCCCCGGGCGAGTTCCAGCTCTGATCGGCAGGCGGGGGCGCGGCTCCTGTCCCCCCCGGGGGGCGGGAGCCCTCCCTGCCCGCCGCCGGGACGTGAGCGCGTCCCTGCCGGCCGCCGTGACGGGAGCGTCGCGTGTGCGGCCGGGCCGACGACGTCGCGATCGTCCACCCCGCCCCGCCCCGCCCCCGATCCGGACCCGCCCCGCACCGCTGGCCCTGGCCGTCATGACCGGCCGGCCCGGGTACGGCACCGAGCCCTCGGACGCCCTGGTCGCGGAGGCGATCCGGGGGGCCGTCGCCGCCCTGGGGCTCCCGGGGTTGCCGTCGCCGTCTATAACGGGGCCATGATCTATCACGTCGTACCGCGCACCGTCTGGACCACCGCCACCGGCCGGACGTACGCGCCGGCCTCCCTCGCCGAGGAGGGCTTCGTGCACTGCTCCCCGGACGAGGCGACCACGCTGGCCGTCGTCAACGCCTTCTACCGGGACGCGCCCGGACCCCTGCTGGTGCTCGCCCTCGACGAGGCGCGGCTCACCGCCAGGGTCGAGTGGGAGGCGGCGGCCCCCGCCCCGCCGCCCGGCGTCTTGGGTGACGTCCTGTTCCCGCACGTCTTCGGCTCCCTCGACCGGGACGCCGTGGATCACGTCCTGGAGGTGCGGTTCGACGAGGAGGGCCGGGCCACGGAGTTGCGTACGGCAGGATGACGGGGTGATCGAACAGAAGTCCAGCCCCGCCGACCCTCCCCCCGGCCTGCGCCCCGTCCGGGGAGCGGCCCGCTGCGCCGTCGCGGCCCTCGCCCTCGCCGGAGCCGCCTGGGTGGCCCGGGCGGTGTGGCACGTCCGGCTCGCCGTCGCGGGTGAGCCGGCGTCCGGCCCGCCCGACCAGGGCGGCGGGGTGCACCGTCCGCTGAACTCCCTGGAGGACTCCTACCACCTGGTCACCTCCGTGGGCGGCGCCGTCACGGCAGTCTGCGCGATCGTGTTCCTGCTCTGGCTGGACCGGGTGCGGGACAACGCCAAGGCCCTCTCGGGCGCGGACCCCCGCTACGGCTACGGCTGGCTCTGGCTGGGCTGGATCGTGCCCGTGGCGAATCTGTGGATACCTCGGGGCGTCGTCGCGGACGTCCACCGCTCGGTCTTCCCCGAGCGGCGGCTGCCCGCCGTCGTGAACTGGTGGTGGGGCCTGTGGCTGGTCGGTCTGGCCGGTGGCGTGGGGATCCTCTACGCCGACGACACGGACGAGATCATCGCCCGTGCCTACCACGGCGTTCTGCCCCTGCTCGCCGCCGACCTGGTGATCGTGGCCGCCGCCGGGGCAGCGGCCCTCATGGTCCACACGCTCACGACGGCACAGCAGAAGCACATCGCCGGCAAGGGCTACTGACCGGCCCGCCGCGGCCGGAACACCGACACGGCGAACGAGGCCGTCACCGACACCGGAGCCCCCAACCGGCCGATGCGGTCCTCCAGTTGCGCGGCCGTGAGGTGATGCGCCGTCGGACTCATGCCCACCAGGCCGGTGACGTCCTCGGCCGTGAGCCGCATGGCGTACTCCAGCGGCTCGGTGCGATCGAGCCGGAAGCGGGCGTCCAGGGACCGGCGCAGGCGCTCCTCCTTCCTCGGGTCGACCGCCAGCAGCCCGACCGGCTCGTGCAGTTCCCACAGGTGCCGGCCGGTGGGCGTGACGACGAGCAGCGCTCCGTCCGGGCCGAGGACGCGGTGGAACTCGGGCCCGTTGCGGGGCGCGAAGACGTTGAGTACGAGGTCGGCGCAGCCGGTGCGCACCGGCCACGGCCGCCACACGTCCCAGCAGGCGGCCTCCGCACGGGCGTGCGCGCGGGCCGCCGCGCGCAGGGCGGGAACGGAGCTGTCCAGCCCCAGACCCAGCGCGCGGGGGAGGGCGTCCAGGACCGCGGCGAGGTAGTGGCCGGTGCCCGCCCCGGCGTCCAGCACGGTGGCGTCGGGCGGCGCCAGTTCCGAGGCGAGGCGCGCGACGGTGCGGGCGAGCGGGCCGTAGTGCCCGGCGCCCAGGAACGCGGCGCGGCTGCGGACCATGTCGGGGGAGTCGGCGCTCGGGGCCCGCCGGTGGCCGGCCAGCAGGCTGACGTATCCATGGCGGGCGATGTCGAAGGTGTGCCGGCCCGCGCACCGCAGGGCACCGGCGGTGTGTTCGAGGGCGGCCGGGCACAGCGGACAGGTCAGGACGGACAGAAGACGATCGGAAGGCAAGGGATGCTCCTCGGAACGCGGCGGCCGCGGCGGGGCGGCCCATCGCGTGCGGGCGGCGGACGGTGAGGTGTCGGCGCCCGTCGGCCGGCCACCGCGGACCGGCAGCAGGGGGGCGGGCACACCGAGGACGGCGACGTGATCCACTCACGTCGCCGTCCACACCGCGGCGTCAGAGGAAGCAGTGCGGCAGAGCGTTGCATGCAAGTGCCATACGGCCAGGCTACCCGGGGCCTGCGAACGTCACGACGAGCCGCCGTGCGCGCTCGTCCACCCTGCCGCCGACCCCCTGGACTTCGGCGGTTATCGTCCGCCCGTGAGTGAACTGTCGGCTGTGTACCTGCCGGAAGCGACCACCGGGCGGCTGCTGGGATCGTGGCAGCCGGACCTGCCCGCCCTGCTGCTCGTCGCCGTGCTGGGCGGGCTCTACGGCTGGGGTGTCGTCAGGGTGCGCAAGCGGGGCGGAACCTGGCCGCCCGCGCGGTGCGCCGCGTTCGTGCTGCTCGGTCTGGGCGCGATCGTCGTGGCCACGATGTCCGGCCTGGCCGTCTACGACCGCGAACTGTTCTGGCCGGCCGCCGTGCAGAACGTCGGCCTCGACCTGCTCGCGCCGCTGGGTCTCGCCCTGGGCGACCCGCTGCGGCTCGCGGTGGAGGCGCTGCCGGAGGGCGGCGCGGGCCGCCTGCGGCGGGCGCTGACCGGCCGGCTGGTCAGGCTGCTGACGTTCCCCCTCGTCAGCACGGCGCTGGTGCCGGCCACCGAACTGACCCTCTACTTCACGCCGTACTTCGCCACCGCGCTGCGCGTGGGCTGGCTGCACGAGCTGATGTACCTCCATCTGCTGGCTGCCGGCTGCCTGTTCGTCCTGCCGGTGCTCACCCGAGAGCAGGCCCTGCCCGCCTGGTGCACCCACCCGGTCCGGGCGGCGCTGGTCTTCCTGGACGGGATCGTCGACGCGCTCCCCGGGCTGGTGGTCATGACGCACGGCACCCTGATCGCGGGCGCCTGGTACCTGCACCACGCGCCGCCCTGGTCCCCCGATGTCCACCACGACCAGCAGCTCGGCGGCGGCGCCATGCTGGGCATCTCCGAACTGGTCGCGCTTCCCTTCCTGCTGGTGGTCCTCGCGCAGTGGGTGCGGGCCGAGCGGGCCCAGACGGCCGTCCTGGACCGGCGTCTCGACGGCGAACTCGTGCCCGCGGCCACCGCGGAGGGGCCGGCCGAACGGGTCCGGCCCTGGTGGGAGACCGAAGCGGGCGAGGTCGCGGAGCGGATGCGGCGGCAGGGGCCGGGTGACTGACCCGGGCCCCGCCGGTGCCGGTCAGCGGATCCCGGACGCCGTCTCCTGATCCGTGCTCGGGCGTGCCGCCGACGGGACGGGGCGTATCGAGGTGGGGGTGGCCGACGGGGCGCGGGACGGCTCCGTCCGGCCGGTCGCCTCCTCGGGGGCGGGGGTGCCGGGCTTGGTCGTGCGGGGGTCGCCGGGGACCGGGGACGAGGGCCGGGAACGGGAAGCGGACGGGGACGGTACGGGGGTGGGGGGCGCCGAGTCGGTGGCCGGCGCCGGCCTCGTGGTGGGCGGGGCCATCGGGATCGCCGGGGCCGGGGGGTGCTCGGGTGCGGTGTGGCGCAGGGGGAGCGCGATGAGGGCCGCCGCGACGCAGCACAGGCCCGCCCCGGCCGCGCCGCGCAGCAGGCGGCGGCGGACCGCACGACGGCGGATCGTCTCGTACTGGCCGGCGGGAGCACCCAGGTAGTCGGGGGAGGAGGGGCGCAGGATCACGGCGAGCGGGTCGTCGGGGGCGTACTCCGGGTCACCCGGGTCGCCGTCAAGACGTGTGGTCAAGGCTTCTCCTCAGGTGGGCGCGGAGCAGTTCCCGGGCCGCGTGCAGATCGGCCTTGACGGTGCCTTCCTTGCGTCCGGTCAGTGCGGACACCTCCCGGATCGGCATGTCAGCGTAGTAGTGGAGGAGGATCGGGACGCGCAGCCGTTCCGGCAGTGACTGCACGAGCAGCCGCACGGACGGGTCGGCCTGCTCGTCGGGCGGGCGTACGGCGGCTTCCGAGGTGACACGGTGCAGGGCGCGGCGCTCGCGCTCCAGCTTGCGCCAGTGGTCCCGGACCAGGTTGGCCGCGGTGACGTAGAGGAACCCGCGCGGTTCCGCCACGGACGTCCAGCGGGCCCAGAGCCGGGTGAACGCCTCCGAGGCGATCTCGTGGGCCGTTCCGTCGTCGTCGACGAGCCGGCGGCACCAGCCGGCGAGGCGCGGGTAGAGGGCGGCGAACAGCTCGGACGCTGCCTTCTCGCGGGACCGTTTCAACGCTCTCCAGGGGTGGGGGAGTTCGCGCCGCTCAGCGCCGCGAACACGATCACGTTGTCCGCGTAGCCGTCTGCGGTGCGCGCCCCGCCGCACGTGATCAGCCGCAGCTCGGGGCGGCCCACGTTCCCGTAGACGTCGTCCGCCGGGAAGTCGGTTTTCGGGACGGTCCGTACGGCCGTGACGGCGAACTCCGCCGTCGTGCCGTTCTCCAGGCGCGCCTCGATCCGGTCGCCCCCGTGCAGCCGGGCGAGGTGACGGAAGACGCCGTCACCGTACGGGCCGACCGTGACATGGCCGAGGAGCACCGACGGGCCGGTCTCGCCGGGGGTCGGCGAGTGCCGGTACCAGCCCGCCCGGTCGTGGTCCGCGACCGGCGGCACCTGCACCGTGCCGTCGGCTGCCAGACCCAGCCGGATGACCGGGGTGTCGACGCCGATGGCCGGGATCAGGAGCCGGACCGGGACCGAACGGGCCAGGGGGCGTGCGCCGTTGGCCGGCACCGGCCGGGCGGTGGTCCTCGGCCGGCGCGCGGTGGTGTCGTGACCGGCGGTGTCGGGGCCGGTGGGCCCGGGGCCGGTGGTTCCGTGGCCCCCGCACGCCGTCAGCAGGGACGCCAGCGCCCCGGCCGTGAAGACGCGCCTGGAGAACGGGCTCACGCCCCGCTCGCCCGGCGGCGGCGCACGACGAAGACGGTGCCGCCGCCCAGGGCCAGCACCGCGGCGGCGCCGGCGCCGATCGCCGTGCCGCCCGTCCCCGAGTCCTGGGACGCCGTCACACCGGTGTCGGGCGCGCCGCCCGGCCGGACGGAGACCTGGTCCTCGGCGGGCGCCGGGGTCGGCTCGTCCTCGGCCGGTGCCCGGGTCGGTTCGGGCGCCCGGGTCGGTTCGGCGCTCTCCTCGGGCTGGGTGGTGGGCGAGGCGGCCGACGCCACCGGGCTCGGGGTCGTCGCCCCGTCGGCGAAAGCGGGCCCCGTGCCCAGCAGTACGGCGGTGCCCGCGAGGGCCAGGGCGCTGAGGACAGTTCGGCGCATGGAATCGCACTCCTTCGACGTCCGCCCGACGATCGGCGGGCTGGGTGACAGATCGTGCGGAGAGACGAGGCGGGGGCACGGCGGGTTGTAAAGAGATGGCAAAGTCGCCGCAGGGGCTCCGAAATATTCGGCTGCGGGCGGGAGTCGGGGCCGCTGGCTCCTGCACGCCCTACGGCCGGTGCAGCAGCCCCCGTTCCATCGCCACCACCACCGCCCGCGTCCGGTCGTTGACGTCGAGCTTGGCGAACAGGCGGAGCAGATGCGTCTTCACCGTGGCCTCGGCGATGACGAGGCGGCGGCCGATCTCGGCGTTGGTGAGGCCGTCCGCGACCGCGTTCAGCACGTCCGACTCGCGGGCCGTGAGGGGGATGTGGGCGGGCTGTCGCATCCGGGCGACGAGCCGCTCGGCGACCCGGGGTGCCAGCACCGTCTCCCCGCGGGCCGCCGCGTGGATCGCGTCGGCCAGTTGCTCACGGGTGGTGTCCTTCAGGAGGTAGCCGATCGCCCCGGCCTCCACCGCGCGCTCGATCTCCGCGTCCGTGTCGTACGTGGTCAGGATCAGCACCCGGGTGCGGGGGAAACGCGCCACGATCTCGGTGGTCGTGGCCACGCCGTCCAGTACGGGCATGCGCAGGTCGACCAGGGCGACATCGGGCTCGTGGCGTTCGACGAGGTCGAGGGCGGCGCGGCCGTCGCCCGCCTCGCCGACGATCTCGATGCCGGTCCCGGAGGAGAGGAGGGCCACCACCCCGGCGCGCATGACGGTGTGGTCGTCCACGACGACGATGCGCAGCGGTCCGTCCGTCATGCCGTCGCCCCCGGCGGTATCAGTGCCAGCACCCGTGTCCCGTCCCCCACCGAACTCGTCACCGTCAGCCTCCCGCCCAGTTCCGCCAGCCGTTTGCGCATGCCGTCCAGACCAAAACCCGACGACTCCTCCACCGAGAACCCCGCCCCGTCGTCGGTGATCTCCAGCTCCACCCCGTACGGCTGCCGGGCCAGGACCACGCCGACCGTGGAGGCGCGGGCGTGCTTGCGGATGTTGGCCAGGGACTCCTGGGTGCAGCGCAGCAGCGCGATCCGGGTCTGCTGGTCGCACTCCAGGTCCTCCAGTTCGGCGTCGACGGTGAGGCCGGTGTCCTCGGCGAAGCGGTCCAGGGTGCGGCGGAGGGTTTCCGCCACCGAACCCGCCGCGGTCCGGTCCGAGTGCCGGGCCGAGCCGACCAGTTCACGCGCCTCGGCGAGGTTCTCCCGTGCGGTGGACTCGATCGAGCGCAACTGCCGGCCACTGCGGGCCGGATCGGTGTCGAGGCCCGTCCGGGCGGCCTCGGCGAGCACGATGATCGAGGCGAAGCCCTGCGCGAGGGTGTCGTGGATGTCCCGTGCCATCCGCTCCCGCTCGTCCGCCGCGCCCTGGCGCTGGTGCGCCTCGGTCAACTCGGCCTGGGCTTGCTCCAGTTCGGTGATCAGCCTGGCCCGTTCGGCGCTCTGCGCGACCACCGAGTGCGCCCACCGCCCGATCAGTGCCCCCACGGCGACGACGAGCAGCGTGGACACGAGCGTCTCGGTGAAGAACTCCACCGTCCACCCGTCGTCCCGCAGCACGCTCCCTGCCAGGGTGGCGGCCGCGGCGAGCCCCAGGAACACCATCGAGGCCTTCGGCGTCCGCCCGAACATCCAGTAGTGCGGCAGTGTCACCATGAACAGCGCCGCGTAGTTGCCGCGCAGATACGCCAGCCCGCCCAGCGCCACCACCAGCACCGACAGGTACCCGTGCGGCCGTACGACGGGGTTGGCCGGGAAGCGGTCGAGGACCCCGTAGCACAGCACCACGCCACCGAGCAGCACCAGCGCCAGGCACTTGCTCCCGCCGGGCCGGTTCATGGCGACCAGCCCGACGGCCATCAGCGCGAACAGCAGCCAGCACACCGCGTTCCAGCGGCGCAGTGAGACGGCCCAGAGGGTGTCGGCGGTGAACCCGGCGAGAGCGGTCATACCGATCAACGTACGTCGACCTCCTGGCGGGAGGGGCGCCTTTTCCCCGGAGCGGAGGCCGTCCGCCGAGCCGCCCGCGAAGGCCACCAGCTCGCCTCGCCCAGCAGCAGCATCGCCGCCGGCAGCACCATGACGCGCACCACGAACGCGTCGATCAGCACGGCCGCCGCCAGGACGAAGCCGATCTGCTTCATCTCGATGATGTGCAGGAAGACGAAGCCGGCGAACACGGTCGTCATCACGACCGCGGCGCTGGTCACCACGCTCGCCGAGGACCGGATGCCGTCCAGGACGGCCTGCCGTGTCGGCACACCCGCGAGTACGGCCTCCCGGATCCGGCTCACCACGAACACCTGGTAGTCCATCGACAGCCCGAAGAGGATCACGAACAGGAACAGCGGCACCCGCGACCCGACCGACCCGGTGGACTCGAAGCCCAGCAGGCCCTCGGCCCAGGTCCCCTGGAACACCAGCACCAGCAGCCCGAGCGCCGCCGCCGCGGACAGCAGGTTCAGCGCTACGCCGAGCAGCCCGAGGACCACCGAGCGGAAGGCGTACACCGTCATCCCGAACGTCACCAGCAGCAACGCGCCCAGCACCAGCGGCAGTTTGCCGTTCTGGTGGGCGGGATAGTCGGCGTAGCGGGCGACGTCCCCGCTCACGCCGTACTCGGCGCCGGAGATCCGGCCGACGGTGGCGGGCAGGAAGCCGTCCCGGAGCCGGTGGAGGGAGTCGTACGCCTCGTCGGAGTTGCCGAGGTGGGGCACCTTCAGTTCGAGGGTGCTGGTGCGGTCGTCGGCGGAGGTCCGCAGGCGCGATGCCCCGGTGAACAGCGGGTCGGCCTCCGCCCGCCGGGCGACCTCCCGCAGAGCGGCGGTGACCTCCGCCGACCGCGTGGCCTCGGCCCGCACCACGACCTGATGGGTCACCCGCTGCCCGGGGAACGCCTCGTTGAGCCGGTCGTACACCTGCATCGCGGGGATGTCCCGGGAGTGCGTGTCCCGGCTCATCTCGGTGATCTTCAGTCCGGTCAGCGGGACGACCAGGGCCAGCAGCGCCAGGACCGACACGCACAGGGTGGCCAGGGGATGCCGGGCCGCGGGCCGCAGCAGCGCGTTCCACATCCGGCCGCCGCCACCCCCGCCCCGCACCCTGCGGGCGGGCTTCCCGCGCTCCGCCCGCTGCAGCGCCCGGCGTTCCGCCCGCTGCCCCAGCTTCACCAGCAGCGCGGGCAGGGCCGTCAGCGAGCTGGCCACCGCGACCAGCACGACCACGATGGTGCCGGTCGCGAGGGAGGAGAAGATCACGTCGGAGGCCAGATACAGCGTCGCCGTGGAGGCGACCACCGCGAGGCCGGAGATCACGACCGTCCGCCCCGAGGTCGCGGCGGCCAGCTCCACCAGGGCCTCGGAGGAGAGCCGGCCGCCGGCGCGGGCCCGTTCCTCCCGCTCGCGCTTGAGATGGAACAGCGTGTAGTCGACGCCGACCGCGAGGCCGATCATCAGGATGACGTTGGTGCCGACCCCGGCGTCGGGCGACACGTGCGAGACGACCATCGACAGGCCCACCGCCGCCGCGATCGACGACAGCGCCAAGAGCAACGGCACCCCGGCCATGGTCACCGACCCGAACACCACCAGCAGGGTGATCAGGGTGACGGGCAGGGTGATCGCCTCGGACAGCGCCAGATCGTCACTGCGCTGCTTGTCGACTCCCTTGCTGACGGAGGGACTTCCGGTCTCCTCCAGCAGCAGCCCGGGGTGGCTCTTCTGCACCGCCGCCGTCTGCGCCACCAGCGCGTCGACCTTGTCCTTGGCGTCCCGCTCCTCGCCTCTCAGCGTCACCTCGACCATCAGGATTTTGCGGTCCGGTGACAGCAACGGGTCTGCCACATCCGCCACTTCGGGCAGTCGGCGCATCCGGTCGGTCAGGTCCTCCGCGGCGGCCCGGGCGGTGCCCTGGACCAGGGCACCGCCCGAACGGGAGGAGATCAGCACCTGTTCGGCCGACCTGCGCTCCAGTCGCGCCTCGGCCGCCAGGGTCTCGGCCCGGCCGGCCTCACCGACCCGGTAGTCCGCCGTCTTCGCACTGTTCACGCCGACAGCGCTGCCGGCGCCCAGGCACAGCACCACGAACACCAGCCAGCCGACGATCGCGCGCCAGGGATGCCGAGCGCTCCAGCGCGCCACGCGCACAGTTAGGGAATTCATGCCCAAAAGCGTTGCCGAGCAGGGCAGTTGCCGGACAGAGGCACTCGGTTGAACCTGCCGTCCACCGATCGGTGGACCGGGGCCCGGGGGATGTCCCCACCCCGCCTGCGGGTCAGTTCGGCTTCAGGACGACGGCCTGACCGCCCGCCGGGGCCCTCGCCACGTCGAGGGTGTCGGCGGCCGTGACGGTCCGGGTGCCGACCACGACCGGGGTCTGGTACGGGCTCGCGCCCGGGGTGCCGTCGGCGTAGACCGTCGCCGTGTACGTGCCGCCGCCGAGGAAGGTGAGGGGGAGGGGGAGGGCGCGGGACGACTCGTTGGTCATCGCACCCACACCAGGTGGAGCCGCCCCGGCGGGCGACGGCGATGTACTCGCCGATCGTACCCGCGAGGGTGCGGCTCTCGTCCCAGGTGACCGGGACGGCGTCGAACCAGGGCAGGCCGGGCCAGTTCGCGGGGTTGTTGTACTTGGACGGCTTGTCGTACCAGAAGAGGAAGTTGAGCGGCTGGTAGTAGACCGCGGCCATGGCCATCTGGTGGGCGTTGGTCGTCTTGTCGCGGGACTGGCCGTAGCTTGCCCCGCGCGCCCCAGCTCTTGCACAGGCCGATGAGGGAGTCGGCGTCGGTCAGCGCGAGCCGGTTGACGTGGAGGAAGACGCCGATGCCCTTGCTCGCGGCGTAGGAGATGACCGACGGCAGGTCGGTGGCGGCGATGGGCTCGGTGGCGTCGGGGGTGCTGAACTCCGGGCCGTACCAGCCGGCGTCGTACTCGATGTACTCCACTCCCCGGGCCACGGCGAAGTCGACGCCCTGGAGTCCGGCCGCCGTGCTCCGGGCCTCACAGCCCGAAGAGTTCCGCCGCGTTGTCGTGGCACACCGCCCGCAGCCACTCCTCCCCGAGGCCCAGCCGCTCCAGTGAGTCGAGCTGATGCACGTACGGATAGGGGATGTTGGGGAAGTCGGAGCCGAACAGAACACGGTCGCCGGCATCGGCCAGCCGGGGCAGGACGCGGCGGGGGAGCGGCATGAACGCCTCGGTGAAATCCGTGAACGCCATCGTCGTGTCCAGCCGCACCTCCCCGTACCGCTCGGCGAGGTCGAGGAACTCCTCGTACTCGGGCATCCCCATGTGCGCGACGATCAGCCTCAGCCGCGGGTGCTCCGCCAGCACCCGCGCGATCGGGCCGGGGCCGGTGTGCTTGCCGGGCGCGGGCCCGGAACCGCAGTGGATCACCACGGGGATCCCGGCCTCGGCCAGCACCCCCCAGGCCGGCCGGAGGAGGTCGTCGGCCGGGTCGTACGCCCCCACCTGCACATGCGCCTTGAAGACCCGCGCGCCCGCTTCGACGGCTTCCCGGACGTACGCCTCGACGCCCGGCTCGGGGAAGAGGGTGGCGGTGTGCAGGCAGTCGGGGGTGCGGCGCGCGAAATCGGCCGCCCAGCCGTTCAGCCAGCGGGCCATGCCCGGCTTGTGCGGATAGAGCATCGCGGTGAAGGCGCGTACGCCGAACCCCCGGAGGATCTCCGCCCGTTCGGCCTCCGCTTCCCGGTAGGTGATCGGCCATTCCAGCCCGCCGGTGAGCGGCCCGAGGGAGTCGAAGTACTCCCAGACCTTGCGCAGGACCCGCTCGGGCATGAAGTGCGTGTGCACGTCGACGAGGCCGGGGAGCCCGAGCCGCCCCCAGAAACGGCGGACGTCGTCGGACTCGGCAGCGTGATCATCCATGGTGCCCAGCCTCCGGTGCGGCGGGGCGGTGGGGCCAGTGCCGTGCGCGAGGGATCCGTGAGGGATCCGTCACGCCCGCGCCCGGCCCCCTCGCGCTCGGGTCGAAGCCCGGCCGGGACGTGTCAGCCGATGCGGGCGCACAGGTCGTCCGCCCTCCCGTGGGCCAGGTGCAGGGACTTGAATCCGTCGGCGCCGATGTCCATCGTGTAGACGCCGTCGACGATGTACAGGCCGCGCGGCAGGGTGCCCAGGCCCTCCCCGACGCCGACGAACACCGGGCCGCGCACGGACCAGAGCTGTGAGCCGTCGCGCCGGTACTCGACGATCGCCGAGCCGCTCGCGTCGGCGTCGTGGGCGGCGCCCGTCCCGGTGTTGGTGACGCGGATGACCAGATCGCCCTTGTAGGCGACCCGGCGTGCGGAACCGTCGGGGTGGGTGCTCAGCACGCGCCGCACCACGTCGTCGACGACGGGCTCGCCGTGGACGGGGAAGTCGCAGCGCACACCGGCGGCGACGTCCCACGGTGCGGAGGGTGCCGGTTCCCAGCCGCCTCCCTTCGGAGCGGCCGTCGCGTGCTGCGTCCCGAGCAGCGCGGCGGCGAGGGTGAGTGTCACGAGGGTCGTTCGTCGCATGGTTCTCCCTGGACGGAGGGGCGGGATCGGTGCGCCAGTCTTCTCCCGGCCCCTGACCAAAGCCTCACCACTCCCGGCGCGGACAGCGCGGGCCTCGCTAGGCTGCGCCGGCCATGGAGTTCCAGCTGCTCGGTCCGTTCGCCGCCCACCACGAGGGGCGGCAGGTGCTGGTGGGCAGCCGTCGCCAGGAACGGTGCCTGCTGGCCGTCCTGCTGCTGCACGCGGGCAGCGCCGTCCCGACCGGACGCCTCATCGACCTCCTGTGGGACGGCGAACCGCCCGCCTCCGCCCGCGCCACCGTCCACACCTACATCGGCCGGCTGCGCGCCGCGCTCAGGCCCTACGAGGTGCGCGTCGAGACCCGGCACGACGGTTACGCCGTGGAACAGGGCCCGCACCGGATCGACGCGCAGGAGTTCACCCGGCTCGTCGGGCAGGCGGCCGACGCCCGTGATCCGGTGGAGCGGATCGGCCACTACGACCGTGCCCTCGCCCTCTGGCGCGGCCCGCTGCTCGCGGACGTCGCCGACGACCGGCTGCGTGCCCGCCTCGGCGCCCGGCTCGGCGAACTGCGCCTGTCGGCAGTGGAGCAACGGGCACAGGACCGGCTCGGCATGGGTCTGCACGACCAGGTCGTCACGGACCTGACACCGCTGCTCCGGGAACACCCGACCCGCGAGCGTCTGGTCGCCGCGCAGATGACCGCCCTGCACCGCACGGGCCGCCAGGCCGAGGCGCTCCGGTTGTACGGCCGTACCCGCGCCCTCCTCGCGGCCGATCTCGGCATCCCGCCGAGCCGCGAACTGCGCACCCTGCACGAGCGCATGCTGCGCGGCGACCCCCGTCTCGACCGGCCCCCCGGGCCCGTCTACGCGGTACGGGTCGACGACCAGTGGCTGCCGTGGAGCACGAGCGGCCACCCGGCGCTGGAGTTCTGCAACACCTACGCCGGGTGGGGCGGGGACCGGCTGCCCGGGTCGGAGTGGCTGCCCGGCTACGCCACGCTCGCCGTGTGGGCCGGGCACCTGGACCTCGTCGGAGAGCGGCTGGTCGCCCGGCTGCGGGACCAGGCCCTGCGGGAGCCGGCCGAGGCCACCGCCGCGCTCGACGAGGCCCGGCGGTTCCGCACGGACCTGTACGCCTGTCTGACCGACCCGCAGGACGGCCGGGCCTTCAGGGCGGTCGCCGGGGTGGTGGAGGACGCCGCGCGGCTCTCGGTCTTCACCCGGGGCGAGGACGGCCTGGGACGCTGGCAGCCGGCCCCGTCCGCCGGTCTGCGCGTGCCCCTGTACGCGGTGGCCCGCACGGCGGCCGAACTCCTCGCCGACCCCCGCCGCTTCACCGTCCGCAGCTGCCCCAGCCGGACCTGCGGCTGGCTTTTCCTCGACGAGAGCGGACGCCGGAGGTGGTGCAGCCTGGGGACGTGCGGGGGGAAGGGGAAGCCGGGTGGTGGCTGAGGACGGGCGCCTGGCCGCCGGTGGGAGCCCCCGGCAGCCGCTGAAGGCCCGGGCACTTGGCTTCCCCTACGCACCAGGAGATGACGGCGTCGGCGGGACGGAGCCCTCCGGCATACGCCACCGCTGCGGATAGCGGAGAGCGTCTCGCGGGAGGTCCTGGCAGCCGCTGAGGGTGGGCACCCGGCCGCCCGCGGGGAGGGCCGGCAGCTGCCGGCTTCGGGCACGCGGCTGTCCGTGGGAGGTCCTGGCAGCCGCTGACAGCGGGGGCCGGCTGCCCCTGGGGAACCCCGGCAGCAGCGGCCCGCTCAGGCCTTCCGGAACCGGTCCGTGGCCGCCAGTACCGCCGCCGTCGTGGAGGTCCCCGACAGGCCGTGCCCCTCGTCGCCGATCAGGACGAGCTCGGCGTCCGGCCATACCTGGGCCAGCCGCCACGCGACGTCCACGGGACCGCTGATGTCCATCCGGCCGTGGATCATCACGCCCGGGATGCCGGCCAGTCTCCCGGCGTCCCGCAGCAGCGCCCCGTCCTCCAGGAACGCGGCGTGCCGCCAGTAGTGCGTGACGAGGCGGGCGAAGCGCATCCGGAAGCGCGGGTCGTCGTAGCGGGGGTCGGGCCGGTGCCCGGGCAGGGTGGAGACGTGCACGTCCTCCCACCGGCACCACTCCCGCGCGGCCCGCTCCCGTACGGCCGGGTCGGGATCGGCGAGCAGACGGGCGTAGGCATCGGCCAGATTCCCCTCGCGCTCCGCCTCCGGTACGGCGTCCCGGAAGCGGGCCCACTCCTCGGGGAAGATCCGCCCCATGTCCCGGGTGACCCACTCCACCTCGCGGCGCGTGGTGTTGGTGACGCTGAAAAGGACCAGCTCGGACACGGAACCGGGGTGCCGCTCGGCGTAGGCCAGTGCGAGGGTCACGCCCCAGGAGCCGCCGAGGACGAGCCACTCCTCGATGCCGAGGTGCCGTCGCAACTGCTCGATGTCGGCGATCAGATGATGCGTGGTGTTGGCGGCGAGCGGGGTCCGCGGATCGGCGGCGTCGGGCGTACTGCGCCCGCACCCGCGCTGGTCGAGGAGCACGACGCGGTACGCCGCCGGGTCGAACAGCCGACGCCAGAACGGCCCCGCCCCGGACCCCGGCCCGCCGTGCAGCACGACAGCGGGCTTGCCCGCGGGGTTCCCGCAGACCTCCCAGTACACGCGGTTGCCGTCACCGACGTCGAGCATGCCGTGCGCGTACGGCTCGATACCGGCGGGATGGAGCTCGGCCATGCCAGATGTTCCCTCTCGCCCCTCGTACGGGCTCACGTGACGGAAGCCCTTTTGCCCAGACCCAGTTGAAGCGGTACGCCCGCTACTTGATCTCGGTCCAGCCCTCAGGCGTCACCTTGTAATGGTCCCCGTCGTCGGCGTCCATCCGTGAGCTGGCGTGCACGTGCACGTAATCCCCCTCGTGGTGGTACCGGAAGCCGCCCATCATGCCGACCACCGTGAAGACGACCTTCACGGTGGGACCCTCCGTGAGGGGAGCGAGCGGTGGCAGCAGGTGCTCGATCTCGTCGAAGCACCGGCCGGTCGTCTCCCGCATGAGGGTGTGGAAGTGCTGCTCCAGGGCGTCCGCCGGGGAGGGCAGGGGCCGCACCGTGACCGGTTCGAGGAGCTCCAGCAGGTGCGCGTGGCCTCGCTCCCGGGCGATGTCGACGGGTCGGCGGCCGTCCCGGGTGCGCTGGGTGCGCCAGGCACCGTGTGCGATCAACCGGGACACCACGGCGAAGTCCGCGCCGTGCCAGGCGGCTTGATGCAGCGGGGAGAAGCCGCTGCGGTTCCCGGGCCGGGGCAGATTTACCCACTCCGGCCACTCTCCCAGCGCCTCGAAGAGCCGGACCCAGTCGGCGTCCCACGCCATGTCCGAGAACGCGTCCCGCCGGTCCAGGTACCACTGGTTGAACCGCGCCCGGTCGGTGAGTCCGTCCCATTGCAGCAGCGTGATCACTTGACCACGCTAGCCGACCCCGCTGCCCGGGCCGCCGGAGTACCCACCTTTTTGTGGGGACTTGGCAGTGCGCCGACGCCGGGCGAACCTGGTGGTGGGCGGCCGGTGAGGCACAGGATGCGGAAGGGAAGGGGGCGGCATCCGCATCAGGAGGCCGCCCGGGCGGCCTCGGCCAGCTTTTCCAGGTGACGGTGGCCCCAGTCGGACAACGGTGCCAGCGTCTCGGCGAGTTCGCGGCCGAACCCGGTCAGGGAGTAGACCGTCTTCGGCGGCAGCACGTCGTACACCTCACGGTGCACCAGTCCGTCCGCCGCCATCTCCCGCAAGGCCTCGGTCAGCACCTTCTCGGAGAGGCCCGGCAGTTGCCGGCGCAGCTCCGCCGGGCGGTGCGGGCCCGACTCCAGCAGCCAGAGCAGGGCCGTCTTCCACTTGCCGTCGATCACGGCGATCGCGGCGGTCACTCCGCAGACGTTCGGATCCTGGCGCCGACGCGTCACAGTCGCCCCCTTCGTCATCAATTGCCGTGTTGATTCTAGGAGTTCAGCATGCCTTCATACAGCGCTTCTCCGGCCCCGGCGCATTCCGCCCGGCCGCTCGCCGATCACCCGGCCGCCACGGTGACCGTCCTCGGTCTCGGGCCGATGGGCCGGGCCCTGGCCGGTGCGTTCGTCGACGCGGGCCTGCGCACCACCGTGTGGAACCGTACGCCGGGCCGCGACCGGGAGCTCCTCGACCGCGGTGCGGTGGGTGCGGCGTCCGTGGCCGAAGCGGTGGCGGCGAGCGAGGTGACCGTCGTCTGCCTGGTCAACTACGACGCCGCCGACGCCGTGCTGCGCCAGGACGAGGTCGAAGCCGCCCTCAAGGGCCGTACGGTCGTGAATCTGACCGCCGACACCCCCGCCCGGGCCCGCGACACCGCCGCCTGGGCCGCCGCGCACGGCGTCCGCTACCTGGACGGCGCGATCATGACCCCGACGACCACCATCGGCACGCCCGACGCGGTCTTCCTGTACAGCGGACCCGAGGACCTCTACCGCGAACTCGTCCCTGTCCGGGAAGCGTTGGGCGGCACCCATACCCATCTCGGCGAGGAGACGGGCCGGGCCGCGGCCTATGACATCGCCCTGCTCGACATCTTCTGGACGGCGATGGCGGGTTATGCGCACGCCGTGGCGGTGGCCCGGGCCGAGGGCGTCACCGCGACGGAACTGGCGTCCTTCGCCCAGGGCATCGGCGCGATCCTCCCACCGTTGTTCGCGGAGTCCGCCGTGGACGCCGACGACGGCGCCTACTCCGGCGAGGGCAACCCGCTCACCTCGGCCGTGTCGTCCATGTCCCACATCGTCCACGTCTCCGAGTCGCACGGCATCGACGCCGGTGTCATGCGCGCGGCCGAGGGCATGGCCCGCCGCGCCATCGGGCTGGGGCACGGTCAGGACGGTTTCATCCGCGTCGCGGAGGTCATCGGACGGCGTCGAGGGCAACCGGCGCCCCTCGGCCGCCTGCGCGGTGAGTCCCGCGGGCACCGGCCCCCGTCGATGCGGCGCGGCTCGATTGTTGTGCGGGGCCGCTGAGCAGGTCGAACGGATCGCTACGCGGGGCCGCCGAGCAGGTCGAACGGACCGCTACGCGGGGGCGCCTGGCAGGTTGAACGCCCGCCCGCACTGCGCGAGCATCTCGCGCACCGCGGGACTCCGCCCGTTGCGCCAGACCAGAGCGAGCAGGGCCGGTGTCTCTACGTCGTCGATGGTGCGGACGACGAGCCGGTCTCGGTGTCCCGCGGCCATCGACTCGCTGAGGACGCCGATGCCCAGGCCACGGGTCGCGAGGTCCGCGACGGCGTCCGCGGCGCCGGCCTGCAGCGCGATCCGGGGTCGGAGGTCCCGCGCGGCACAGGCTCCGTCGAAGACCGTCCGCAGACCGGTGCCCGGGGGCATGCACACGATCGGATGGTCGACGATGTCCCGCAGTGTGAGCCGCCGCCGTGGCGCCAACGCGTGGCTCTCCGGGACCAGCGCGACGAGCCGCTCGCTGATGATCGTCAGCGACTCGAGGCCTTCCGGGGCCGCAGCCGTCCCGACGAGGGCCACATCGAGCGTGCCGAGGCGCACCGCTTCGACGAGCCGGTCGGAGTTGTCCTCCAGCAGGGAGATCTCCACCCCCGGGTGCGTGCGGTGGAACGCGGAGAGCGCCTCGAACAGGGGCGTGACGGTGCAGCCGATGACCATCCCGACCACGAGCCGGCCCCGGATCAGGCCGGTCACCTCGCCCACCGCCTGCCCGACCGCCGCGGCCGCGGCGAGCGCCGCACGGGCGTGGTCGAGCGCCGCCCTCCCCGCGGCGGTCAGCGTGGCGGTGCGGGCCGAACGGTCGAAGAGCTCGGCGCCGAGCTCACGCTCCAACTGGCGGATCTGGGCGCTGACACCGGACTGGCTGATGTGCACCCGCTCGGCGGCCCGCGTGAAGTTCCGTTCCTCGGCGACCGCGACGAAGTACTCCAGCTGCCTCAGTTCCATGACTGGTAATTCTAGCTTTCATCGGATTCATCTGTTGGACTTCTGATCGCGGCCGGAAGAGGCTGGAGGCACCGAGGCATCCCGACACCTGGAGGACCCGTGCCGGAGTACGAGAAGGCCATGCGCCCGGAGGACATCACCCGCCTGTTCGTCGAACGCTCCAACGCCGGTGACGCGGCCGGAGTGGCCGCGCTCTACGCCGTGGACGCGGTGCTGGCCTACCCGCCCGGCGAACGGACGGTGGGGCGGGAAGCGATCCGCGCACTGTGGGAGAAGGTGCTGGCCGGGCGTCCCCGCTTCGAGCCGGAAGCGCCGCTGCCGACCCTGGTCAGCGGCGACATCGCCCTGACGTCGACCCCGCCGAAGGACGGGGCGGGTGCCCGCGCGCAGGTGGTCAGGCGCCAGCCCGACGGAAGCTGGCTGCGCGTCCTCGACCAGCCCGAGTTCACCCCTCCCGCCGGCTGAGGCCGCAGCGAACCGGGGCCCGACGAGCGTCGGTCGCCGGGCCGGGTCTTTCGGATCACCCGGTGACCGAGAGACGAGCCCTGCCTAGCCCGGCCGCCGCGCTCCCGTGCTCTCCCGCCGCACCAACCGCGTAGGCACCAACGTCGTCCCGTGCTCCGCCCCGTCCTGGCGCATCTTGCTGAGCACCCCCTCCACGCACAGCCGCCCCACCTCCGCGAAGTCCTGGTGGATCGTGGTCAGGGGAGGGAGGAACGACGCGGACTCGGGGATGTCGTCGAAGCCGATGACGCTGACGTCGTCGGGGACGCGGCGGCCGCGTTCGTGCAGGGCGCGGAGCAGGCCCAGGGCCATCTGGTCGTTGGCCGTGAACACCGCCGTGCAGTCCGGGTCGTCGGCCAGCCGAAGACCCGCGCGGTAGCCGGACTCGGCCGACCAGTCGCCGCGGACCAGGGGCGGCGGGGTGCGGCCCGCCTCGGTGAGGGTGGTGCGCCAGGCGTTGGCGCGGCGCTGTGCGGCGAAGGAGCCCTCCGGGCCGGCCAGGTGCCACACCGTGTCGTGGCCGAGGCCCAGCAGGTGCCGTACGGCGTCCCTGGCACCGCCCGCCTGGTCGGTGTCGACGACGGTGTAGCGGTCGCCGGCGTCGGAGTCGGCCACCACGACCTGCACACCGGGCGGCAGGGAGACCGTCGCCGCGTCGAGGAGATGGATCTCCATGATGACGATGACGGCGTCCACGGCGAGTTCGCCCAGCCGGGAGAAGGCGCCGTTCACCTCGTCCTGGGTGGGGACGGCCACGGGCAGCAGGGTGACGGCGTAACCGTGCTCGGCGGCGGAGGTGGCGATGGCCTCCAGGGTGCGGATGTTGCCCATGGTGGAGAGCGAGAAGGTGATCACGCCGAGCGTGCGGAACTCGCCCCGGCGCAGCGCCCGGGCCGCGCTGTTGGGCCGGTAGCCGAGCTCCCGCATGGCGGCCAGGACCTGCGCACGGGTGTCCTCATTGACGCCCGGGAAGCCGTTCGAGACGCGGGAGACCGTCTGGGAGGAGACCCCGGCGAGCTGGGCGACGTCGGCCATGGAGGCGCCCTGGCGGGGGCGGGCCGCACGCCTTCTCGTACGGCTCGTGCCGCCCGGCTCCCTCTCGCCGTTCACCGTGCTCACCTGCCCCTCGCTTCCCTCGCAGCGCACCGGGCGCGGATTTCGGTCCGGGACGAGTCCTTGACCCCTGAGATTCGGACAGTGTAGACATCCCGCCAGTGGATGTTTACGTAAACATTGCCTAGTCGAAACCGTACGAGAAGGCGCCGAACCCGCACCAGTCGCACCACGTAGGCCCCGATCTCTGCGTCCGCCGGGACGCGGCACGCAGAAGAGCTGGAGTACTCGAGATGGCACACCGCACCCGCAAGAGAAGGCTCCTCGGGGCCATCGGCGTCACCGCCGTGGCGACCGGAACCCTCCTGGCCACGACGACCCTGCCCGCCGCGCACGCCGAGCCGGCTCGGGCCGCGGCCGCCGGGGTCACCGTCCGGCCCGACCCCTCCTACGCGGGGGAGAAGTTCGAGGGCTGGGGCACCAGCCTCGTCTGGTTCGCCAACGCCACCGGCGACTACCCGCCCGCGGTCCGCGAGAAGCTCTACAAGCTGCTCTTCGGCGACGAGGGCCTCGCCCTGAACATCGCCCGCTACAACATCGGCGGCGGCAACGCCCCCGACGTCAAGGACTACCTGCGGGCCGGCGGCGCCGTCGAGGGCTGGTGGAAGGCCCCGGCGGGCACCACCCGCGAGGACGTCGACTGGTGGGACGCGGACGACCCCAAGGACTGGAACAAGAACGCCGACAAGACGCAGCGCTGGTGGGTCGACCGCATCAAGAAGGACATCACCCACTGGGAGACCTTCAGCAACTCCCCGCCCTGGTTCATGACCGAGAGCGGCTACGTCTCCGGCAACTTCGACGCGGGCAAGGACCAGCTGAAGCCCGAGTCGGTCGACGACTTCGCCAAGTACCTGGTGGGCGCGACCGAGCGTCTCGAGAAGGCGCACGGCATCAAGGTCGACACCCTCGACCCCTTCAACGAGCCGAACACGAACTACTGGGGCACCAAGCTCGGCCCCGACGGCGAGCCGGTCGGCGGCCGCCAGGAGGGCGCGCACATCGGCCCCGAGCTCCAGCAGAAGGTGCTCCGCGCGCTGGCCCCGGTCCTGGAGAAGTCCCGGTCGGGTGCGGAGATATCCGCGATGGACGAGACGAACCCGGGCACCTTCGCGACGAACTGGAACTCCTACCCCCAGGAGGTCCGTGACCTCGTCGCGCAGATGAACGTCCACACCTACGGCACCGGCCAGCGCACCACCGTCCGCGACCTGGCCAAGGCCGCCGACAAGCCGCTGTGGATGAGCGAGGTCGAGGGCGACTGGGGCGACGGCCAGAGCTTCACGGACATGCGGCCCGGCCTGGGCCTGGCCCAGCGCATGGTGGACGACCTGCGTGAACTGGAGCCCAAGGCCTGGGTGTTCTGGCAGCCCGTCGAGGACTACGACAACATGAAGCCGGGCGGCGAGTCCGCCAAGGGCGGCAACTGGGGCGAGATCCAGCTCCCCTTCAGCTGCACCTCGAAGGACACGCTGAAGTCCTGCCCGGTCTACACGAACACCAAGTTCGACACGGCCCGCAACTTCACGCACTTCATCAAGCCCGGCGACCGGCTGATCAAGACGGACGACACGTCCAGCACAGCGGCGGTCTCCCGCAAGGGCGACGCGGCGACCGTCGTCCACGTCAACAGCGCCACCGAGGCACGCGAGGTCACGCTCGACCTGTCGAAGTTCGGCCGGGTCTCCTCCCGCGCCACGGTCACCCCGGTGGTGACGAGCGCCGACGGCAAGCTGGACAAGCAGAAGCCCGTCCGCGTCTCCGGCAAGCAGGCCACGCTCACCGTGCCCGCGCAGTCGGTGACGTCCTTCCTCGTCAAGGGCGTCTCCGGTGTCGCGAAGGACGCCGCAGAGCTGCGCAAGGGCCACACCTACCGCCTCACCGGCGTCCAGAGCGGCAAGGACCTCACCATCGCCGGCAACGGCACGGGCCTGGTCATCAAGAGCGCGAACGCGACCGACCCGAGCGGTCAGCAGTGGCGGGTCGAGCAGGTCCGCGGCTCGGACAACCGCAAGCGCTACGTCCTGACGGAGACGGCTTCCGGCAAGCGCCTGGCCGTCCGTGACGGCGCCCTGGTCGCCGAGCCGGACGAGGGCCGCCGCGACAAGGCCGCCGAGTGGATCATGTCCACGACCGGCGACGGCACCTGGACCCTCGTCAACGCCGCCACCGGCCAACTCCCGGACGTCTCGGGCCAGTCCACCAGTGACGGCGCCTCCGTCGGCGTGTGGCAGCCCAACTCCGGTTCCAACCAGCGCTGGAAGGTGACGGACGTGACCAGCGGCTGACCGCTGCGCACGCCTCTCGCCGAGACGCCCCCGTGCGCCGTCGCCCTGTGCGACGGCGGGCGGGGGCGTCGTGCTGCTCCGCCGTCCGCCCCGTGACCGTCGGACCGGGCAAC
>NZ_JBEOXI010000009.1:0-64821 GCF_040296465.1 Streptomyces sp. NPDC002130 | reverse complement strand
GCCAGCTCCGCCGGATCCACCACGACGTCGGTCTCCGGCAGGGTGCCCAGTTCGCGCAGCTCCTTGGTGGTGAACCGGGCCTGGGACGGGCGCGCGCCAGCTTGGCCGTCTCGGTCGGCGTCTTGCCGACCTTGACGCCGGCGGCCTCGAGGGCCTCCTTCTTCGCGGCGGCCGTGCCGGAGGAGCCGGAGACGATGGCGCCGGCGTGGCCCATGGTCTTGCCCTCGGGCGCGGTGAAGCCCGCGACGTAGCCGACGACCGGCTTCTTCACGTTCTCCTTGATGAAGGCCGCGGCCCGCTCCTCGGCGTCGCCGCCGATCTCGCCGATCATGACGATCAGGTCGGTGTCGGGGTCGGCCTCGAACGCGGCGAGCGCGTCGATGTGGGTCGTCCCGATGACCGGGTCGCCACCGATGCCGACGGCGGAGGAGAAGCCGATGTCGCGCAGCTCGTACATCATCTGGTACGTCAGCGTGCCGGACTTCGACACCAGGCCGATGCGGCCCGGCTTGGTGATGTCGCCCGGGATGATGCCGGCGTTGGACTGGCCCGGCGTGATGAGACCGGGGCAGTTCGGGCCGATGATCCGGGTCTTGTTGCCCTTGGACACGGCGTACGCGTAGAACGCGGCCGAGTCGTGGACGGCGATGCCCTCGGTGATGACGACCGCGAGGGGGATCTCGGCGTCGATGGCCTCGACGACGGCGGCCTTGGCGAAGGCCGGCGGGACGAAGAGGACGGACACGTTGGCGCCCGTCTTCTCGATCGCCTCGGCGACCGTGCCGAAGACCGGGATGTCGTTGCCGTCGATGTCGACGGACGTGCCCGCCTTGCGGGGGTTCACGCCACCGACGATGTTCGTGCCGTCGGCCAGCATGAGCTTGGTGTGCTTCATGCCCGTGGCACCGGTCATGCCCTGGACGATGACCTTGCTGTCCTTGTTGAGGAAGATAGCCATGGCTGTTTAGTCCCTCGTCCCTTACTTCGCAGCCGCGAGCTCGGCGGCCTTGTCGGCCGCGCCGTCCATGGTGTCCACGCGCTGGACCAGCGGGTGGTTGGCGTCGGAGAGGATCTTGCGACCCAGCTCGGCGTTGTTGCCGTCCAGACGGACGACGAGGGGCTTGGTGACTTCCTCGCCCTTGTCGGCGAGCAGCTGCAGCGCCTGGACGATGCCGTTGGCGACCTCGTCACAGGCGGTGATGCCACCGAAGACGTTGACGAAGACGGACTTGACGTCCGGGTCGCCGAGGATGATCTCCAGGCCGTTGGCCATGACGGCGGCGGAGGCGCCACCGCCGATGTCGAGGAAGTTGGCGGGCTTGACGCCACCGTGCGCCTCACCGGCGTACGCGACGACGTCCAGGGTGCTCATGACGAGACCCGCGCCGTTGCCGATGATGCCGACCTCACCGTCGAGCTTGACGTAGTTGAGGTTCTTCTCCTTGGCGGCGGCCTCGAGCGGGTTGGCCGCGGCCTTGTCCTGGAGGGCCTCGTGCTCCGGCTGACGGAACTCGGCGTTCTCGTCCAGGGAGACCTTGCCGTCCAGGGCGATGACCTCACCGGAGGCGACCTTGGCCAGCGGGTTGACCTCGACCAGGAGGGCGTCCTCCTTGATGAAGGTGTCCCACAGCTTGACCAGGACGTTCACGACCTTGTCGGCGACCTCGGCCGGGAACTTGGCGGCCGCGACGATCTCGCGGGCCTTGGCCTCGGTGACACCCTCGTTGGCGTCGATCGGCGTCTTGGCGACGGCCTCGGGGCGGGTGGCCGCCACCTCCTCGATCTCCATGCCGCCCTCGACGGAGGCGATGGAGAGGAAGGTGCGGTTGGCACGGTCCAGGAGGAAGGAGACGTAGTACTCCTCCACGATCTCCGGGGCCGTCTCGGCGATCATCACCTTGTGGACCGTGTGGCCCTTGATGTCCATGCCGAGGATGTTGGTCGCGTGCTCGACCGCCTCGTCGGCGGTGCCGGCGAGCTTCACGCCGCCCGCCTTGCCACGGCCGCCGACCTTCACCTGGGCCTTGACGACGGACTTGCCACCGAGGCGCTCGGTGGCTGCGCGGGCCGCCTCAGGCGTGTCGATGACTTCACCGGCCAGCACCGGTACATCGTGCTTGGCGAAGAGGTCCCTCGCCTGGTACTCGAACAGGTCCACGCGCTTCCGTCCCTATCAGTGATCTCGCGGTTCGTTGTCTGCGTGGGCGTGCCGCGAGGGCAACGTGACGTCCGCTGTCTGTCACAAGGGAGGCGCACACGGTGTCCGAGCGCGCGGCATGTCCGTCTCGCAGGTTATCGCTGCTTCCGGGGGGCCTCTAAATCGAGGGTCACACCTGAGCGGTGATACCTGTCACATGATGCCGCGCTCTCTGGCACGGCGTGCCGGGGGTGAGGGGCCTCACCGGGCTGGGGTTGACCCGGTGAGGCCCGTTTGACGTCCCCGAAGAAGCACGAAGGCCCTGTTCAGGGCCCGCTCTCCGGGGCCGCGGGTCACGTGGTCCCCACCCCTATGGGAACCACCCGACCCATCCACGAGGTTTCGGCCTCGGACCGCCGACGGCTTTCGGCCGCCCGGGCGTGACGCCTCGTGAAGCATGAGGGAGGGGGGAGAGGGGAGCCGGGTGCCGTGGGCACCCGGTGGGTCGGCCGACGGCCTCTCCCCCTGCGGCCGGGCTACGGCAGCGGACGCCTCGGCGGTCTGTCCGTGCCGACCCGGGAGGAGCCGTGCTAGCCGGGGAAGAGGGGCATGTCCCGGTGGGTGCGCCGGGCGTCCGCCACGTCGGTCGGTGCCGCGACGCCGGGCACGAGCCTGAGCGGCGCCCAGGGGCTGGGGGTGACGGCGTGCGCGTCGCCATGACGGCACGATCCGCTGTCGGCCACGGACCGGTTGCCGAGCACGCCGTCGGGCCGCCCACCGGGCGAGTGGTCGGCCCGGGCGAGTCCTGCGTGCGAGGACGGTCTCGGGTGGCTCGGATGGCTCGGGTGGGTGGGATGGCTGAGGTGGTCCGCCTGGTGGACGTGACTGAGGTGACCCGTATGTCGGCCGGTGTGACTGAGGTGGCCGGTGTGCTCCACGTTTCTGCCGTGGTTCGCGTGGGTGACGGGGAGCTGCGGACTTGCGGGAGCGGTGTGGGGCTCGGTGCCGTGGACCGGGGTGTACGGCACAGGTGGCGTCGTCCCGCCCGGCTGCGGATCGGCCGTAACCGGTGTGGGGAGGGAGCTACTGGGGGACGTCGGATCCCCGCGAACGCCGGGGAGGCCGGGGAGTGGGAGAGCGGGGAGACCGGGCCTTCCCGCGGTCGCGACGTCACCGGGAACGGTGGACAGACCTGGCAGACCTGGCAGACCTGGCAGGTCAGGCAGGTCCGGCAGGTCACGCAGGTCCGGCAGCGTGAGCAGATCCACGTGCGACAGCTGCCCGGGCAGCTCTGGCGGTTCCGGCGATTCCGCCGGCTCCGGCCGCTCCCCGTGCGACGGCCGCTCGGGCGACTGTGACTGCGACCGCATCCGTGGGGACGACGACGGCACCTTCGCCCGGGTGCGAGCCGGCCCCTTGCTCGCCGACTCCGCCGCATCACCGACAGACCCGACGAGCCGGTCTCCCGCCCCGGCCCCCGGGGCGGGAACACCGCTGACGACCTGCTCTGCCCGGCCCTCCGGCAGCACCCCTGCGCCGTTCTCGGCAGACGCCCGCTCCCCCCAGAGCAACCCGAGGACCAGCAACCCGCCCACCATCAGCGCCAGTTGCAGCGCACGCCACCCGGCCGCAGTGCGCGGCAGGCGCGACGCGGCATCGGGCAGGGCTGCTGACCAGGCCAAGAGGGGAAGCTTCCTCCCGTGCGACGGAAGCGGTACTGCCCGCCGGCACACACGCCGTCAGGCAGGCGCCGATCCTCGCACGGGAGTGCGCACGTCGCGCAAGCCCTTACTGCCGATGGACCGTCATGTCCGTTTTGCTGCTGCACGTCGGACGACGATGCGTCGACAAGTCGTCATCTGCCCCTTCGTGCCGGGCCCTTCACGCCGCATCCGGTATCGGGAGCGGCCTTTTCTCGATCGCCGCCGCCATGACCTCCGGAAACAGATCGGGCGTGCACGCGAACGCCGGTGCCCCCAGCGCCGCGAGCGCGGCCGCGTGCTCCCGGTCGTACGCGGGTGCCCCCTCGTCCGAGAGCGCCAGCAGCGTCACGAACTGCACGCCCGACGCCTTCATCGCGGAGACCCGCTTGAGCATCTCGTTGCGGATGCCGCCTTCGTAGAGGTCGCTGATCAGCACGACCACCGTCTCCGCGGGCCGCGTGATCTGCGACTGGCAGTACGCGAGCGCCCGGTTGATGTCCGTGCCACCGCCGAGCTGCGTGCCGAACAGCACGTCGACCGGGTCGTCCAGCTGATCCGTGAGGTCGACGACCGCCGTGTCGAAGACGACGAGTCGCGTGGAGATCGTCCGCATCGAGGCGAGCACCGCCCCGAACACCGATGCGTACACAACGGATGCCGCCATGGATCCCGACTGGTCGATACAGAGGATGACCTCCTTCTTCGTGGACCGGGTCGCCCGCCCGAATCCGATGAGCCGCTCCGGCACGATCGTCCGGTGCTCGGGCAGGTAGTGCTTGAGGTTGGCCGCGATGGTGCGGTTCCAGTCGATGTCGTGGTGGCGGGGCCGGTTGATCCGGGCGCTGCGGTCGAGGGCGCCGGTGAGGGTGGCCCGGGTGCGGGTGGCGAGCCGCTTCTCCAGGTCCTCGACGACCTTGCGCACGACGGCCCGGGCCGTCTCCTTCGTCGTCTCCGGCATCGCCTTGTTGAGGGACAGCAGCGTGCCGACGAGGTGCACGTCGGCCTCCACCGCCTCCAGCATCTCCGGCTCCAGCAGCAGCGTGGCGAGACCGAGCCGGTCGATGGCGTCGCGCTGCATGACCTGCACGACGGAGGAGGGGAAGTACGTCCGGATGTCCCCGAGCCAGCGCGCCACGGACGGCGCCGACGCCCCGAGCCCCGCCGAACGGTCCCGGCCCCCCTGCGACCTGCCGTCCTTCCTTCCGTAGAGCGCGGTGAGCGCCCCGTCCATCGCGGCGTCCTGCCCCGACAGCGCGCAGCCGGTACCGTCCGCCGCGTCACCCCCGAGGACGAGCCGCCAGCGCCGCAGCCGCTCCTGCGCCGGGTCCGTCACCTCGGACGTCATGCCCGCCCTCCCTTACGAGGCCGTTCCCACAGCGGGATCACCGGCACGGTCGTCGTCGGCCGCCTTGTCGCCCGGAACCCGCCCGTCACGGTGGCTCCCGTTTCCGGTGCCGTCGTCCGCTCCCTCAGTGCCTCGGTCGTCATCCCGTCACCCCCGCCAGGTTGTCGTCGGTGTTCTCGTCCACTACGTCCAGCCCGAGCAGCAGCCGCACGACCGGCAGCACGGCGTCCGCGCGCGCTGTGTCGAAGTCGGCCGCGAAGCCGGGCGTTCCGGTACCGGCGGCTGTCGCGCCACCCCCGATTCCCGGTCCGCGTCGGACCAGTTCTCCGAGGGTCCGGCGCACCCCGGGCTCGTACGCCGAGAACGTCCGCCGCAGCAGGGGCAGTACGTCCGTGAAGGCCTCGGCCGGCACCCCGGTCAGCCACGCGTCGACGAGGCCGAGCAGCCCCTCGTCGTGGACCAGGAGCATCCCGCCCCCCGAGCCGCCGCCGACGAAGCCCTCGATCCACGCGGCCGCGTCCGCCGGCGGTGTGCCCGGTGACAGGGCGAGTCCCATCAGCAGTGCCGCCTCGTCCTGGGCCAGCTCCCCGTCGTCCAGCAGGAGCCGCACGGCCCGCCCCCGGACGACCCCGGGCACGGTGTCCCGCCCGGACAGCACGCGCAGCACCGACTGCCAGCGGTTTCTCAGGCTGCCGTGTCCCGCGGCGGGGGCATCGCCCAGGAGGCCCACGGCTCCGTGCACCGCGTCCACATGGCGTCTCATCTCCTCGGCGGCGTCCGCGTCGAGCGCGGCGCAGGCCGGGGGGAGGCCGACGAAGACCCGCTCGGCCAGTCCCGCGGCGACTTCCGCCAGAGCAGCGGTGTCGGTGCCGCGCACGTCGCCGTAGCGCAGGGAGCGGACCAGGGCCGGGAGCGCCTGGGCGAGATGGCCGACGTCGGTGTCGAGGGCCGCCCGGTCGGCCAGGACCCGCATCACCGTCGGCAGCGCGTCGGGCAGTCCGGCCAGGAGGCAGTGCTCGGCGAGCGCGGTGACATCGGCGAGGCCCTGCGCGGTGACGGCGTCCGCTTCGGCCTTGGCGGTCGCGGCGGACAGGACGGTCGTCCCCCACACCCCGGCCTCGGCGATCCGCACGGACAGCTCGGGTTCCCAGCGCAGCCGCCACGTCTCCCGGAACGTGCCGGTGCTGCCCCGTGAGGCGGCCGGTTCGCCCCACGCGATGCCGAGCAGCCGCAGCCGGTGCAGCAGTCTGCTGCGGGCGGCGTCGTTCTCCTTGCGCAGGTCGAGCTCCACCTCCCGCTCCAGCGCCTCCGGCTTCAGCCGCAGCCGCCGCTGCAGCCGGGTGAGGTCCCGCTGCAACGGCACCGCCGGCGCCGACGAGGGCACCTCGCCCAGCACGTCCCCCACGACCAGCCGGTCGCGCACCAGCTCCAGCGGCACGTCCGAGCCCTCGCACATCACCGCCCGCACCGCGTCGGTCGTCTCGCTCAGGCCGGGCAGCGGACGCCCGCGCATCGCGGCGAGCGTCTCGGCCAGCCGCACCGCCTCGATGACGTGCGCGGAGGAGACGATCCGGTCCTCGGCACGCAGCAGCCCCGCCACCTTGGTCAGCCACCGCTCCACCGGCCGGTCCGGAGCACTGAACAGGTGCCCGTACCAGCCCGGCGAGTCGATGCCGGCCCCGTACCCACTGCTGCGGGACAGCCGGCGGTGGGTCCACGGCACCCAGGTCATGTCCGCCTTGACCTTGGGCAGCCCCTTCAGCAGTGCCTTGTCGGCGGCGACGGTGGTCTTCTGCCGCAGTGCGGGCACGTGCCAGGCCCCGCAGACCACGGCGACACCGTCCTCGAACTCCCGTTGCGCGGCGCGCATCTGGAGCCGCATGTACGCCTCGCGCACCGGGTCGCGGTCGTGTCCCCCGCTGCCGTAGGTCTCCCGCAGCGCGCTCATGGCCTCCTCGAGCGCGGTGAACGGCGCGAGGGCGTCGCCCTCCCCTGCGCCGCGGTGTTCCACGACGTCCTCCCACCACCGCTCCGGGTCGTCGTAGCCGGCGGCTTCGGCGAGCACTCCGATCGGGTCGATCCGCGGATCGGCCGGGCCGAGGCCGGTGTCCCCGTCCGCAGCCGTCTCGGCGTCCGGAGAGCGCTCCTCCCCCGCCTCGTCCTCCTGCCTCCCCCAGGCCAGCGTGTGCGTGGCCGGCAGGTCGATGAAGCGGGCCGGGACGTCGTGCTCCAGGGCCCAGCGGATGGCGACCCACTCCGGGGAGAACCCGGCCAGCGGCCAGAACGCCGAGCGGCCGGGCTCGTCCACGGCGTGGGCGAGCAGAGCGACCGGTGGCCGCATCTCCTCGTCGGCGGCGAGCGGGATCAGCGCGTCGGCCTCGGGCGGGCCCTCGATCAGCACGATCCGCGGCCGGATCTCCTCCAGAGCCGCCCGCACCGCTCGCGCGGACCCCGGCCCGTGGTGCCGCACCCCGAGCAGCACCGGGCCCGCTCCGGCCCTCTGACCCGCGGCCCTTTCCACACCGGTCACTTCATCCCACCTCCCGCCCCGTCCCGCACGTTCCGTACGTCCCGTCCCGCATGTCCTGTCTCGGACCGGCCGACGACCGCCGTCCCACGCACCGGCGTCCCACACACCGGCGTCCTGGCCGCGGCGGTCGAGGCCGTCCCGGCGTACTGGGCGGCCCGGGTGCCGACCGGCCCGCTCCGCCCCGCGTCGCTCACACGCTCACCTCGCGGCAGGCCCGGTAGAAGTCCTTCCAGCCGTCGCGCTCGCGGACCACCGTCTCGAGGTACTCCTGCCAGATGACCCGGTCCGCCGCCGGGTCGCGGACCACCGCGCCGAGGATGCCCGCGGCGACGTCGCCCGGCCGCAGCACGCCGTCGCCGAAGTGGGCGGCGAGGGCAAGGCCATTGGTGACGACGGAGATCGCTTCGGCCGTGGACAGCGTGCCGCTGGGCGACTTCAGCTTCGTCCGGCCGTCGGTCGTGACCCCGTCGCGCAGCTCGCGGAAGACCGTGACGACCCGGCGGATCTCGGCGAGCCCGTCGGGCGCGGCCGGCAGGTCGAGGGAGCGGCCGATCTGGTCGACGCGCCGCGAGACGATGTCGACCTCTGCCTCGGGGCTCTCCGGCAGCGGCAGCACCACGGTGTTGAAGCGGCGGCGCAGGGCGCTGGACAGGTCGTTGACCCCGCGGTCGCGGTCGTTGGCCGTGGCGATCAGGTTGAAGCCGCGGACCGCCTGCACCTCCTGGCCCAGTTCCGGTATGGGCAGCGTCTTCTCCGACAGGATCGTGATGAGCGTGTCCTGCACGTCGGCCGGGATACGTGTCAGTTCCTCGACGCGGGCCGTCATGCCCTCCGCCATGGCCCGCATGACGGGACTGGGCACGAGGGCGTTCCGGCTCGGGCCGTGGGCGAGCAGCTGCGCGTAGTTCCAGCCGTAGCGGATGGCCTCCTCCGGGGTGCCGGCGGTGCCCTGCACCAGCAGCGTGGAGTCGCCGCTGACCGCCGCGGCCAGGTGCTCGGACACCCAGGTCTTCGCGGTGCCCGGCACGCCGAGCAGGAGCAGGGCGCGGTCGGTGGCGAGCGTGGTGACGGCGACCTCGACGATCCGGCGCGGGCCGACGTACTTGGGGCTGATCACCGTGCCGTCCGGCAGCGTCCCGCCGAGCAGGTACGTCGCGACGGCCCACGGCGACAGCTTCCAGCGGGCCGGGCGCGGACGGTCGTCCTGGGCGGCCAGCGCGGCGAGTTCCGCGGCGAAGGCGTCCTCGGCGTGCGGTCGCAACGCCTGGGTCGATTCCGTCTCCCCCGCTTCGACGGACGTCGGCTCCACGGACACAGTCATGGCAAAGTCCCCCTCCAGCTCGGCCGGTTCGGATCTGGCACCAACGTTGCACCACACCACTGACAATGCGTTCCGACCTGCGAAAACGCCCCGCCGGAGCCGCTCGCGGACCCGATTGTCAGTGGCGGGATCTAACGTCGTCGGCATGACTCAGCAGGGGGTGCGCTGGACCGCGGACCAGGTGCTGGCACTGGCACCTGACGCGGCATCACGCAAAGCGGGAAGCAAACTCGGCGCGGCGGGGCCGTGGTCCGAGGCGGGGTGTTCCGACGAGGGAACGGTGTGGGGGCTGTGCAAGGGCAGCGGAAGCAAGCCGTATCAGACGATCGTCGACCTCGCGGACGCCGCGGGACCCGGGTACAAGTGCACATGTCCGAGCCGCAAGTTCCCGTGCAAACACGCGCTCGGGCTGCTGTTGCTCTGGGCCGCCGACGACGCGGCGGTCCCACCGGGGCAGGCTCCGGAGTGGGCCGGACAGTGGACGGCGGGGCGGCGCAGACGCGCGGAGGAGAAGAAGGCCGCGGACGGCTCCGGGGCGCCGTCCGGTGCCGCTGATCCGGAGGCGGGGCGGCGCCGGGCGGAGCGCCGGGCCGAGCGGGTCACGGCGGGCGCGGTGGAGCTGGAGCAGCGTCTGGCCGACCTGCTGCGCGGCGGTCTGGCGACCGCGGAGCAGTCGGGGTACGGCCTGTGGGAGGAGACGGCGGCCCGCATGGTCGACGCCCAGGCACAGGGCCTGGCAGGCCGGGTGCGGGAGTTGGGGGCGATACCGTCCACGGGTCCGGGCTGGCCGGTGCGGCTGCTGGAGGAGTGCGCGCTGCTGCACCTCCTCGGTCAGGGCTGGCTGCGCCGCGAGCGGCTCCCGGACGGCCTCGCCGCCACGATCCGCTCCCGCGTGGGTCTGCCCGCCTCCGCCGACGGCCCGCCGCTGCGCGACCGCTGGCTGGTCCTCGCCCAGTACGACACGACCGACCCGCGCCTGACGACCCGCCGGATCTGGCTGCACGGCACCGACTCGCACCGCACCGTCCTGCTCCTCTCTTATGGCGCCGCGGGCCGCGCCCCGGAGCAGGCGCTGCCGGTGGGACTGGCCCTGGACGCCGAGGTGTCCGCGTACCCGGGCGCCGGGCAGCCGCGGGTGGCCCTGGGCGAGCAGTTCGCCCCGGCCGCGCCCTCGGCGATACGCCCTCCGGGGATGACGACGTCCCAGGCGGTGGCGCGGTACGGCGACGCCCTGCGCGACGACCCGTGGCTGGAGTCCGTCCCGGTGACGCTGGACCGGGTCGTTCCGGCCCCGGACGGCGACTCCTGGCAGCTGGCGGACGCCGACGAGGACGCGGCGTTGCCACTCACTCCGGTGGCGCGTTCCAGGCCGGGCCTGTGGCGGCTGGTCGCCCTGTCGGGCGGGGCCCCGGTCAGGGTCTTCGGCGAATGCGGCCACCAGGGCTTCACTCCGCTGACGGCTTGGCCGGAGGGCCCGGGTGACGCTGTCGCGTTGTGCTGAGCCCGTCGCAGCGGCTCGGCCTGCGGCCCTTCGGCCCGCCTCACCGACCCCACAGACTCACCCATCCCACAGACTCACGCATCTTTCAGGCATCACGGGACAACCGGTAAGGGCGAGCCTTCAACTACCGGGCGCCCCGCGGAAAGGAAGCTCATGACCAGGACCTCCGCGTCTGTGGACGCGCCCGGCGCGAACGCCTGGGAGGGGCTCGTCACCACCGCGCTGCTCGGCACGGACCGGCGCACCCCGCCGGGCACCGCACCCGGTCCGGCCGCACCCACGGCCCTGCTGGACGCGGCGGCCGTGGAGACGGTACGACGACGGGCCGGTCTGCGCCCGGCGCGGGCGGCCGAGCGGCCACAGCCGGCTCCGCCGGACCCCCGTCCGGCACTGCCGCCTGCAGCCGCCCGCAGACTCGCGATGCTGCTGGCCGACCGCCCCGGCCCGTCCGGCGGCGGCCGACGGGGCACCGCGCCCGACCTGACGGAACTGCTGCCCCAGTGGCTCGCGGCGGCGAACGCCCGTGGTTTTGCACCGCCTCCGCAGCTGCTTCCGGCGTTGCTGGACGCGGCCCGGGGGCGTACCGACCTGCGTCCGACGGCACTGGAGTTCGCGGGGCCCCGGGCCCTGTGGCTGGCACGGCTGAACCCGGACTGGCGGTTCGCCCTGCGCGCGACCCCGGGCGGCGGCGCGGCCCTGCCGCACCCCGAGGACGACGACAGGGTCCAGCAGCTCTGGCAGGAGGGCCTGTTCGCCGAACGCGTCGCCCTGCTGTCCGCCCTGCGCTCCCGCGAACCGGCCGCCGCACGCGACCTGCTCGCGACGACCTGGGCGACGGAACGGGCCGAGGACCGGCTGATGTTCCTCGATTCGCTGCGCAGGGGCCTGGGCCCGGACGACGAGCCGTTCCTGGAACAGGCCCTGGCCGACCGCAGCCGCAACGTCCGGGCGACGGCGGCGGAACTGCTGTCGGCCCTGCCGGGTTCGGCGCTCGCCGCGCGGATGGCGGTCAGGGCGGAGGCATGTGTGGCCATCGACCACATGCAGACACGGCGGCCCCTGCGAACCGGCCACGACGACGCGGGGCCCGGAGGGACCGCGCCGGCCACGGCGGCCACCGGAGCCACTGGGACCACCGGAGCCATGGGAACCGTGGGAGCCGTAGGAGCCACGGAGGCCACCCCGACAATCGCCGTCGAGGCGCCGCACGAGTGCGATCCGGGCATGGAACGCGACGGCGTCGTGGCGAAGGCCCCGGCAGGACGCGGTGAACGATCCTGGTGGTTCGGCCAGTTGGTGGAGGCGGCACCGCTCGGGACCTGGTCGCGGCGGCTCGGCGGCCGCACGCCCCAGGAGATCGTGGCGCTGCCGGTGGCGGACGACTGGCAGGGCGAACTGCACGCGGCGTGGTGCCGGGCGGCGGTACGCCAGCGGGACGCCGAGTGGTCACGCGCGCTGCTCGGCGATCCGTCGGCGCCGGAAGCGGGCGGGCCGGGTGCCGTGTCCCTGGCCGAACGCGCCAAGCTGCTCGGCGCGCTGGGCGCCGCCGAACGGGCCGAATGGGTGGCCGGCTTCATCGGCACACACGGCCTGTCCGAGGCCTTCCAGTTGCTCGGGGTGTGCGCGGTGCCCTGGGGACCACCGCTCGGCCGGGCCGTGGTGGACGCCCTCAACATCGCTCGGGACGCAGGGAGTTATCCATGGAGCTTCAGCGGAGTGATGGGACTGGCCGAGCGCTGCCTGGACCCGGCCGAGGCCTCCCGGCTCGACGCCCTGCTGGCCGTACCCGACGAGCCGGAGAACGCCTCCCCGGGAGCCGGCGGCTACTGGGCGGAGGCCTTCCAGCGTCTGGTCACGACCTTGCGTCTGCGCGCGGCGATGGCCGAGGAGCTGGGAGCGGCCTGACCCCTGTCCGCGTATGCGGCGACGGGCCCGACGCCACACCGACCGACGGGCCCCCCGCGGCATCCGGCGCAGCGCGCGACGCCACCCTCGCCAAAGGGCACCCGGCGTCACCCGGCACAGGCCACAACGACACCTTCGCCTCCGGGCGCCCCGCGGCACCCGGCGAAGACCCCCGCGACACCCTCGCCGACGGGCCTCCCGCGGCATCCGGCGACGGGTACCCTCCCGCGACCGGTCGCCGCCGGGCATGCCGTTGCCGCCGGGCATGCCGACGACCGGGACGGTCACCGGGGACAGCCACTGCCGGACTCCCGCCGAACCAGCCACCCCGGTCGGCTCCGGCCGCCGGGCGAGGACGCCCGAGCGGGACCGCCGTAGACCTACGCCTCCGCAGGCTGGCGCGCGTTCGTCCGGACCCAGTCCACGATCGACGCCGTCGTCGCGCCGGGCGTGAAGATCTCCGCGACGCCCTTCTCCTTGAGCAGAGGGATGTCCGCCTCGGGGATGATCCCGCCGCCGAATACCAGGATGTCCTCGGCGTCCCGCTCCCTGAGCAGGTCGATCACGGCCGCGAAGAGCGTGTTGTGCGCTCCGGAGAGGATGGACAGCCCGATCGCGTCGGCGTCCTCCTGGATCGCCGTGTCGACGACCTGCTCGGGAGTCTGGTGGAGGCCGGTGTAGATGACCTCCATACCGGCGTCGCGCAGGGCCCGCGCGATCACTTTGGCCCCGCGATCGTGACCGTCGAGCCCCGGCTTGGCCACCACCACGCGGATCGGACCGGCTGCCACACCCATCACTGCCTCCATGAAGCGACTACATCCATCCGTACCGACAAGTACCGCACACATCAGGCAAGCCGTACACGCCGCACCGCACGGACATCCCGCCCCGAAACGTCCGGGCAAGTGAACGAACGTTATCTCCAGGATCCCGCAACCGGCAGTTTCGCGGTGGATACCGAGGGGGAAATCACACGATGGGACAAGCGCAAGGGGAGCCGCATCGAGGTCGCCGTCCCGCCGCGTCATCCACGCACCGCGGCGGCAGGACACCTCGGCGAAGGCACGCAGGGCAAGCACCGCACACACAGCACGCAAGGCAGACACGGCGCACCGGCGGGGAGCCTCGTCACCCCACCGATCGGGGACCCCCGTCGCACCACCGGCGTCACACACGCCACACGCCGTGCTCTGCCCCCGCAGCTCACGCGGCTCACGCCGCTCCCGCGGTCATGGCCGGCCGTCTTCGCAGCTGCTTTCCACGAGGGCACACGGGGGGCGGAGCCGTCCTGCCGCGTGCCGACAGGAGGTCGGCCATGAAGGTCACCAGGGCTGCTCTGCCCCTTCTTCCGCTCTGCGAGCGCCTGCTGCCGGGCCGGCTGGCGGGACTGTCCCTGGCCCTCCTGAAGGCCACCGCCCTGGAGATCGCGATCCTGGCCGGGCATCTCCTTCTCTATCCGTCCGGCATCACCCAGGAGCGGCGCGCTCCCGTCCCGGCGCTGCCCGCGGACGGCGCCGCCCAACTGCCCACGCAGGCCAAGCCACCGGTCCTCCTGCTGCACGGCTTCATCGACAACCGCTCGGTCTTCGTCCTGCTGCGCCGCAGCCTCGCCCAGCACGGCAGGCAGCAGATCGAGTCCCTCAACTACTCGCCGCTGACCTGCGACATACGCGCCGCCGCCGAACTGCTCGGCCGGCGCGTCGAGGAGCTCTGCGAGCGCACGGGGGCCCGTCAGATCGACATCGTCGGGCACAGCCTGGGCGGCCTGATAGCGCGTTACTACGTGCAGCGCCTCGGCGGTGACAGGCATGTGCGGACTCTTGTCACGCTCGGCACGCCGCACTCGGGAACCCGGGTGGTGCCCTTCGCGAACGCGCACCCCATCGTGCGCCAGATGCGCCCCGGCTCACCGGTGCTCGAGGAGCTCAGTGCGCCCGCCCCTGACTGCCGTACGCACTTCGTCAGCTTCTGGAGCGATCTGGACCATGTGATGGACCCGCTGGAGACGGCCTGCATCGACCATCCCGATCTGATGGCCCAGAACGTGCGCGTGACCGGCATCGGCCATCTCGCCCTGCCCGTGCACCCCGCCGTCGCCAACGGCGTGCGGCAGGTTCTCGACACGGCCCTCCCGGGTGAACCGTCCGCCGAACACACCGACGATCTGACAGTCGCCTGAGACTCGTCATACAGCGGTCACTCGACGCCACAGCACCGATCAACCTCGAACAAACTTCGAACACAGGGCCAAACCCGTGCCCGCCGTCCGCCAAAACACGGCCGAATGCCCGTTTCCTGCGCACGCGAAACCTGCCGAAGATTGTCGTGCCCGCGTACCGCCGGGTACAGTCGCCGCACTGCTCTGGCAGCCCCTGTTGTCGAGGCGAAAGAGAAGTTGGTGAACGACCGTCACCCGTCGGGGACCATGACCCCGGCTCCGGCTTCCGACGCCGCCTCCGCGCACTACGCGTCGTACAACACCCAGGAAGCCCAGTACGGCGACTTCACCACGTACGGCGACCACACCGCCACCGGATTCGACGCCACCGGGCACGCCACCGCGAGCTTCGCGACCGACCCCCTCTTCGGCGACATGCCGGGCAGCGGTCACGACTCGGGCACGTACGACACCGGCCACTGGCCCACGGGCACGCACGAGAACGTGCACTACGACGCATACGCGGCCCAGCACCACGCCGCCTACGACACCGGCGTCTACGACACGACCTCCTGGACGGCCGGGCAGCAGCCGATGTCGGCCATCCCGTCCCAGGCCCCCTCCCCCGACGCCACCGGGCAGTGGGAGACCGGCCCCTGGCTCCAGCCCGACCAGTCCGGCAACCCGGCCGACCACACCCAGCAGTGGGAGTGGGGCACGCAGACCTTCGACACAGGCGCCTACGACGCGACGCAGTGGAACTCCGACGGCACCGCCGCACCTGCTCCCGACGCCTACGAGCACCCTGCCGAAACCTTCGACCAGCACGAGACCGCGGCCTTCGACCAGGTCGCGTACGACGATGCCGCCGAAGCCGGCTACCCCGCCCCCGACGCGGACGGCGGCGAGCCGGCCACCACCGGCGAACTGCCCGTCGTCACCCCGCTCCTGGACGGCCAGGAGGACGTCACCCCGGCCCCGTCCTCGCGGGCGGCCTCGCGCGCCGGCTCCCGCTCCCGCCGCCGCACGCCCCCCAAGCGCTCGGCGCTGATGACCATCGCGGTGCCCTCGGCGTGCGTGATGGGTGTCGCCGGGATCGCCGCCGCATCCGTCGGCGCCCTCTCCGACGACAGTGCCGCCGAAGCGCAGACGACCGCGGCGGACGCGCAGCCGGTCAAGCCGGCCGCGGCCAACAACAAGCTGGACACGCAGCTGCAGAGCCTCTCCGCCGGCGCCGACGACTTCGCCGACCGGGCCAGCCGCACGCAGGAGCGCATCGACCTCAAGGCCCAGCAGGCGGCCGAGAAGAAGCGCGCTGCGGAGGAGGCGGCCCGCAAGGAGCGGCTGCGCCCCAAGTTCGCCCTGCCGGTCGCCCGGCACGGACTCAGCGCCTACTACGGCCAGTCCGGCATCAACTGGATGTCCCTGCACACCGGCATCGACTTCCCCGTCTCGTACGGCACGACCGTGATGGCCGCGACCGACGGCACCGTCCGCACGCAGTGGAACAGCGCGTACGGCAACATGCTGATCCTGACCGCGAAGGACGGCACGGAGACGTGGTACTGCCACCTCTCCACCTACACGGTGCCCTCGGGTACGACCGTGAAGGCCGGCGATCCCATCGCGCGCTCCGGCAACTCCGGCAACTCCACCGGTCCGCACCTGCACTTCGAGGTGCGCCCGGGCGGCGGCTCGGCGATCGACCCGCTCCCGTGGCTGCGCAGCCACGGCATCGACCCGGCGTAACGCCCCGGCAGCCCCCGCCCGCGCCGAGCGCGCAGGGGCCCACCGGTTCACCTCACGGCGCTACAGCTTCTCCACCGGCGCGTACCGCAGCAGCAGCCGCTTCGGCTTGGTGTCGCCGAAGTCGATCGTCGCCTCGGCGTTGCCGCCCGTGCCCTTGACCGCGACGACGGTCCCGAGCCCGAACTGGTCGTGCGTGACGCGGTCCCCGACCGCCAGTGACACCACCGGCTTCTCGGAGGTGCGGCGGGTGGCGAAACCGGAGGCACCCGACGCCGACGAGCGCGAGCGGGACGACGACAGCGACGCCGCCACCGCCGAGACCGGCCCCGAGGACGCGGGCGCGGTCGCACCCGTCCGCTTCCACTCCACGTGGGTCGGCGGGATCTCCTCCAGGAAGCGGGAGGGCGGGTTGTACGACGGTTGGCCCCAGGCGCTGCGCAGCGTGGACCGCGTCAGGTACAGCCGCTCCCGCGCGCGCGTGATGCCGACGTAGGCCAGGCGCCGCTCCTCCTCCAGTTCCTTGGTCTGGCCGAGGGCGCGCATGTGCGGGAAGACGCCGTCCTCCATGCCGGTCAGGAAGACGACCGGGAACTCCAGGCCCTTGGCGGTGTGCAGGGTCATCAGTGTGATGACGCCGTCGCCGTCTTCCTCGTCGGGGATCTGGTCGGAGTCGGCGACCAGCGCGACCTGCTCCAGGAAGTCGGACAGGGAAGGCTGCTCGTCCTCGCCGCGCTCCTGCTCGAACTCCATGGCGACGGCGGCGAGTTCCTGGAGGTTCTCGATCCGGGTCTCGTCCTGCGGGTCGGTGGAGGCCTGCAGTTCGGCGAGGTACCCGGTGCGTTCCAGGACGGCCTCCAGCACCGTGGCCGGTCCGGCGCCGGACTCGACGACGGTGCGGAGGTCCTCCATCAGCGTGTTGAACCGCTTGACGGCGTTGGTGGAGCGCGCGGCCATGCCGTACGCCTCGTCGACGCGCTTCAGGGCCTGCGGGAAGCTGATCTTCTCCCGCTGGGACAGGGCGTCGATCATCGCCTCGGCGCGGTCGCCGATGCCCCGCTTGGGGACGTTGAGGATCCGGCGCAGCGGTACCGAGTCCTCGGGGTTGGACAGGACGCGCAGGTAGGCCAGGACGTCCCGGACCTCCTTGCGCTCGTAGAAGCGGACACCGCCGACGACCTTGTAGGGCAGGCCGACGCGGATGAAGACCTCTTCGAAGACACGGGACTGGGCGTTGGTGCGGTAGAAGACGGCGACGTCGCCGGCCTTGGCCTCTCCGGCGTCCGTGAGGCGGTCTATCTCGTCGGCGACGAACTGCGCCTCGTCGTGCTCGGTGTCGGCGACGTAGCCGGTGATCCGGGCGCCGGAGCCGGCGTTGGTCCACAGGTTCTTGGGCCGGCGGGACTCGTTGCGCTCGATGACGGCGTTGGCGGCGCTGAGGATCGTCTGCGTCGAGCGGTAGTTCTGCTCCAGCAGGATCGTCGTCGCGTCCGGGTAGTCCTCCTCGAACTGGAGGATGTTGCGGATCGTCGCGCCGCGGAAGGCGTAGATCGACTGGTCGGCGTCACCCACCACGCAGAGCTCGGCGGGCGGGATCTCGGCCTCGGGCGGCACGTCGACGGGGTGTTCCGAGGTGCCGACCAGCTCGCGGACGAGGGCGTACTGCGCGTGGTTGGTGTCCTGGTACTCGTCCACCAGGACGTGCCGGAAGCGGCGGCGGTAGTGCTCGGCGACGTCCGGGAAGGCGCGCAGCAGGTTGACCGTCGTCATGATCAGGTCGTCGAAGTCGAGGGCGTTCGCCTCGCGCAGCCGCGACTGGTACATGGCGTAGGCCTGGGCGAGGGTCTTCTCGAACCCGTCGGTGGCCTGGGCCGCGAAGTCCTCCTCGTCGATCAGCTCGTTCTTCAGGTTGCTGATCTTGGCGCTGAAGGACTTCGGCGGGAAGCGCTTGGGGTCGAGGTCGAGGTCGCGGCAGACCAGGGCCATCAGGCGCTTGGAGTCGGCGGCGTCGTAGATCGAGAAGGACGAGGTGAAGCCGAGCTTCTTGCTCTCGCGCCTGAGGATGCGCACGCACGCGCTGTGGAAGGTCATGACCCACATGGCGTTCGCACGCGGGCCGACGAGCTGCTCCACGCGCTCCTTCATCTCGCCGGCGGCCTTGTTGGTGAAGGTGATCGCGAGGATCTGGCCCGGGTGCACGTCCCGCTCGGCGAGCAGGTGGGCGATGCGATGCGTGAGCACACGGGTCTTGCCGGAGCCGGCGCCGGCCACGATGAGCAGCGGGGAGCCGGAGTGGACGACGGCGGCGCGCTGGTTGTCGTTCAGCCCCTCCAGGAGGGCGGCTGTGTCCACCACCGGGCGGGGGGCTCCGTCCCGGTAGTAGGCGTCCCGGTCCGGGGGCGCGTCGAACTTCCCGCCGAACAGATCGTCCGGGATCGGCTCCGGAACGTGATCGTCCTCGGGTGGCGGCGGGGGCTCGTCCGCGGGGCCCCGCTGGGCCTGGAGGTTCGCCAGGAAGCTGTCGTCAAAGAGGCTGCTCATCGCTCTCCGAGTCTAGGGCGCCCCACTGACAGCCCGCCGCCGCCCTGAGAACATCGCCGCGCGCCCGGGGTCCCGCCGACCGCCCGGCGGCGCGTTGTCGCCCTCCATGACGGCGCGATCACGCCCTGCTACACACCCGGCATGTAGGGACTTTTCCCGCCCAATCCCCCTTGATCGTTCACTCTCGGCAACGCTCGGGAATAAGGTCACGAAAATGTATCGGGCATATCACCCATCAACCTTCACAGGGGCCACACGAGTTGGCTACGGTGCGACCAGGCCGCATGACCCCCACCGGCGAACGTCGCCGGGCCGCGCGGCCTCCGCCGAGTCCGGTGTGCCGCAGCGGCAGCCGGAGCCGGGGACCCAACCGTGAACCTGGGGTGAATCGGCCCGACTCCTGTGCGGAGAAGGCCGTAGGGCAAACCTTCCGAACCACCCGCCCGAACCCGACAGCTAACCCGGTAGGCGGAACATGGAAGGAGTCGCCTCCCTTGGCGTCGCACCGCAAGTCGCGTCCTACGGGTACGCGCATGGCAGGCATACGGACCCCCGCCCTCGCAACGGCGGCCCTCACCTCCGTGGCCCTGCTGTCCCAGTCGGCCAACGCCGCCCCCGAGGCCGACGACAAGCCCAGCCTGGAGGAAGTCGAGAAGAAGGTCGACGACCTGTACCGCCAGGCCGAGTCGGCGACCGACAAGTACAACGCGGCCAAGGAGAAGACCGCGAAGCAGCGCAAGCGCGTCGACACCCTCCTCGACGATGTCGCCCAGCGCACCCAGAAGCTCAACGAGGCACGCGAGGAGCTGGGTTCCTTCGCCTCCGCCCAGTACCGCACCGGTGCCGCCGCCCCGGACACGGCGACGTTCCTGCTCGCGGACACCCCGCAGGACTACTTCGACCAGACCCAGCTGATGGACCGGATGACCGGCCGTCAGAAGGTCGCGGTCGACGACTACGTCACGCAGCAGTCCGAGACGATGAAGAAGCGCCAGGAGGCCACCGAGAGCCTCGAGACGCTCACCGATTCGCAGGGTGACCTGAAGACGGCCAAGGCCACCGTCCAGCGCAAGCTCGCCGACGCGCGCGAGCTGATGACGAAGCTGACCGCCGAGGAGAAGGCCCGGCTCGCGGCCATCGAGAAGGAGAAGCGGGCGGAGGCCGCCCGCAAGGCCGACGAGCTGGCCCGGCAGCAGGCCGCGCAGCAGAAGGCGCAGGAGGAGGCCGCCCGGCAGCAGGACGGCGCGTCCTCCACGTCCGGATCGACGGGGCCGTCGGGCTCCGGCTCGTCCTCCTCGACGGCCCCGGCCGACTCCTCGTACGCGACCAAGGCCGACAAGGCGCTCGCCTTCGCCCGCGCCCAGATCGGCAAGCCGTACGTGTGGGGCGCCGTCGGCCCCGGCTCCTACGACTGCTCCGGCCTCACCCAGGCCGCCTGGAAGGCCGCGGGCGTCACCCTGCCCCGCACGACCTACGACCAGGTCAATGCCGGCAGCACGGTCCCGCTCTCCCAGGCGCAACCCGGTGACCTCGTCTTCTTCTACGACGACGTCACCCACGTAGGGATCTACATCGGCAACGGCATGATGATCCACGCGCCGAAGCCCGGCACGTACGTGCGCGAGGAGTCGATCTACTACGACGGCGAGTCGGCGATCCACAGCGTGGTGCGCCCGGCCTGAGTGAAGCCTGCGGGCAAAGAGGTCGCGTCAGGTTTTTGAGGGGCACGCGCGCGTGCCCCTCTCGTAACGCGCGCACCGCTCTCTAGCATCGGCGCTATGTCCGGTCCCTCCCCGTTTGCCACCTGGTGGGCGACGTATGCGCTGGCGACCGGCAGCATGTCGGTCGGTCTCGACTCGGCGGGGTACGCGGTCCTCGCCCGCATCGCCCTGGCCCTGGCCTGCGCGGCCTGGCTGGCGGCGGCCGCGGGCCTCGCCCAGCGGACGCGGGGCGAGTGGCGGGTGGAGACACCGGCCGCGCTCACCACCGTGGCGGCGGCCGCGGTCCTGGGCACGGGCTTCTCCGCGGCCGGGCAGCAGCCCCTGGCCGAGGCGCTGCTGGCGCTCGCCATGCTGCTCTGGGCGGTGCTCCTCACCGCGGAGGCCGAGGGGCGGCGCGGAACGGTGTTCCTGCGCTGCGTGGCCACCGAGGGGCTCGCCGTGCTCGGCGCCACGCTCGCCGCGGCCGACGCGGTGGCCTGGCTCGCCCACGCGGCCGTGGTGCTGTTCTGGCTGGGGCTCGCGCTCTACTGCTTCGCCCTGTTCCGTTTCCAGCCCCGGCAGGTGGAGGAGGGGCGCGGGGACCACTGGCTCGCGGCCGGCGCCCTCGCCGTCTCCGCACTGGCCGGGGCGAAACTCCTCGGCGCCGACAGCTCGCGCCTGTACCTGTGGAACGAGGAGAACGCCGACACCCTGCGCACGACGACCGTCTCGCTGCTCGTGCTCGCGCTGATCGCGTGCGTGGCCCTGCTCCTCGCCGAGCTCTTCTGGCCCCGGCACCACTACGACGTGCGGCGCTGGGCGACCGTGTTCGCCGCGGTCGTCACCGCGGCGGCCACCCTCGCGGTCGCCGCCGCCCTCGACACCCCCTGGCTCGACGTCGCCGGGGAAGTGCTGCTGTGGTGCGCGGTGGCCGCCTGGCTCGGATGCACCGCCTGGGCTCTCGCCTCCGCCCGGGCCGGCGCCCGGCGCTCCCGGGTCAGGTCCAGAGCACGGCGATGAATATGTTCGCCGTGGTCAGCAGCCCGACCAGACCGAAGAGGCCCTTGTCCACCTTCTCGTCGTCCCGCTTCACATAGACCAGGCCGAGTATCACGATCAGCAGGGCCAGCTTCACACCGATCTTGATGTTGTTCACGGTCTGGTCGTCGGCCTGGTTGAGGCCGACCAGGATCACACCGGTGACCAGCATCGTGAGCGCGCCGTGCAGCATCGCGGGGGAGAAGCGGGCGGTACCCTCGCCCATCGCCTTCATCTGGGTGAGGAAGCCGCCCAGGAGCGAGGCGATGCCGATGATGTGGAGGCCGACGAAGAGGTGGATGAGTACGTCCATGAGGCCGGAGCCTAATCAGGGGCTCCGAGGCCACCTACACCGGCCCAGGGATGCATAAATGCGCCCCATAGCACCCGATCACGGTCACTCGCTCATGAATCGACCGCATCGGTCATCACGCTGAGTGAAGTAGGCGGCGCCGGGGTGGGGCCACGGTCGCATACGGTCACCGCCGGTCCTCTCACGACACTTCCGCACACCCGCCCCCGGCCCGCCGCGGCGGCATTTAGCGTCCTCCACCAGGTGCCCGGCTCCCCACCGCCGCCCGGGCCAGGGGCGGCAGTCGGACACCACCGCCGAAAAGGTCCGGCGGCGGTCCGCTTCCCCTGTGCGGGCCGTCGCCGGACGCGCAGGCCGCCCGTCCGCTCCCCCCGGCGGCCGCATACACCCCTCGGCGGTCGAGGAAAGGACGTGGCCTCCACGTGGCAGCGCACCGCAAGCCCCGACAGCGCGCAATGGGTGGCGGCAAGGCCCGTACGGCCGCCTCGATCGCCCTAGCGGGCGCGGCGACGGCGACGGGCTTCGACGGGACCGGACACGCCGAACCCCAGCTCACCCCCGGCCAGATCAAGGCCAAGGTGGACCGGCTGTACCAGGAGGCGGAGGCCGCCACCGAGAAGTACAACGGCGCGAAGGAGAAGGCCGACGCGGCCGTGCAGCGGCTGAAGGACCTCCAGGACCAGGCGGCCCGCAAGGAGGAGCGGCTCAACTCCGCCCGTGACGCCCTGGGTTCGGTCGCCGCCGCGCAGTACCGAGCCGGCGGTCTCGACCCGGCGGTGCAGCTCGCCCTGTCCGACGATCCCGACCGGTACCTCGAGAACGCCGAGTTCGTCGAGCGGGCCGGCAACCGGCAGAACGCCGCCGTCGCGGGCGTGCGCAAGCGGCTCCGGGAGATCGAGCAGCTGCGCGGAGCCGCCCACATCGAGCTGACCTCCCTGAAGTCACGGCAGACGGAGCTGAAGCGGCACAAGAAGACGATCACCGGCAAGCTGGGCTCGGCACGGCGGCTGCTGTCCCGGCTCGACGCGCAGGAACGTTCCCGGCCGGGCGTATCGCAGGACCGCGCCTCGCGCGCGGCGGGCGTCCGGGACACTCTCGCGGCCCCCGGCTCCGCCTCGTCCGAGGCGCCCAACTCCCGTGCGGCCGCTGCCGTCTCCTACGCCCACCAGAAGCTCGGCAGTCCCTACGTGTGGGGCGCCACCGGCCCGAACGCCTTCGACTGCTCAGGCCTCGTCCAGGCCGCGTACCGCGCCGCGGGCGTCTCCCTGCCGCGCACGACGTACTCCCAGATCGCCGCCGGACGCCGCGTCTCCCGCTCCGAACTCCTCCCCGGCGACCTGGTCTTCTTCTACGCCGGCATCAGCCATGTCGGCATCTACGTGGGCAACGGCCGGATGATCCACGCCCCCAACCCGTCCGCGCCGGTCCGCGTCGCCCCCCTGGACGACATGCCGTTCGCGGGGGCGACGCGGGTGGTGTGAGCGGGCGCGTCGGTGAGGTGAGCAGGGGGCCGGGTGCCGGGCCCGGCCCTGTGTCACACCAGCCTGCGCGCCGTCGCCCACCGCGTCAGCTCGTGCCGGTTCGACAGCTGGAGCTTGCGCAGGACCGCCGAGACGTGCGACTCGACCGTCTTGACGGAGATGTACAGCTGCTTGGCGATCTCCTTGTACGCGTAGCCCCGCGCGATGAGCCGCAGTACCTCGCGCTCGCGCTGGGTCAGGCGGTCCAGGTCCTCGTCGACCGGCGGTGCGTCCGTGGAGGCGAAGGCGTCCAGGACGAACCCGGCCAGCCGGGGGGAGAAGACCGCGTCACCCTCCTGGACGCGGAAGATGGAGTTCACCAGGTCCGTGCCGGTGATGGTCTTGGTGACGTAGCCACGGGCCCCGCCGCGGATCACGCCGATCACGTCCTCCGCCGCGTCCGACACGGACAGCGCGAGGAAGCGGACCGGCTGCTCGGTGTCGCCCATCAACGGGGCGCAGCGGCGCAGCACTTCGACACCGCCGCCCCCGGGCAGGTGCACGTCGAGGAGGACCACCTCGGGCCGGGTCGCGGTGATGACCGTGACCGCCTGGTCGACGTCCGCGGCCTCGCCGACGACCTCGACTCCGGTCTGCGCGGTCTGTCCGATCTCGGCCTGGACCCCCGTACGGAACATGCGGTGGTCGTCCACGAGGACCACGCGAACATGACGCCCCGGGCCGCCGCCCTCCTGCGCGGGCCCCGCCGCCTCCGCCGATCCCGCCGTACCGTTCCCCTCGGTCGGGTCGCTCATGACGTCTTCTCCGCCCTCTCCATCTCCAGCTCGACCTCCGTGCCGCCGTCCGGCACCGCGCGCAGCCGCGCCGTGCCGCCGTTGCGCTCCATGCGGCCGATGATCGATTCTCTGACGCCCATCCGGTCGGCGGGTATCGAATCGAGGTCGAAGCCGGGGCCGCGGTCCCGGACGGACACGAAGACCGTCTTCCCCTCGACCTCGGCGAAGACCTGCACGGCGCCGCCCTCGCCACCGTACTTGGCGGCGTTCACCATCGCTTCCCGCGCGGCCTGCATCTGTGCGGCGATCCCCTCGTCGAGGGGGCAGTCGCCCACGACCACGACCTCGATGGGCACGCCGTGCTTGTCCTCCACCTCGGCGGCGTTGCGCCGGACGGCGTCGGCGAGGGTGGTGGGCTCGTCGGCCTCGTCCTTGCCGGTGCCTTCGGGTTTGTAGAGCCACGTGCGCAGGTCGCGTTCCTGGGCGCGGGCCAGGCGGCGGACCTCGCCGGCGTTCTCCGCGTTGCGCTGTATCAGGGTCAGGGTGTGCAGCACCGAGTCGTGCACATGGGCGGCGACCTCCGCGCGCTCCTGGGCACGGATGCGCATAAGGCGTTCCTCGGAGAGGTCCTGGGTCATGCGCACCAGATACGGCCCGGCGAGCAGCGTTATCCCGACGAGGACCGCGAGGGCCGCCTGCAGGACGGAACCGAGGTGTGCCGCGGAGCCCTGCAGGACGAAGATGCCGGAGACGCCGGCCGTCACCAGCAGCACCCCGCCCACCGAGCGCAGCAGCGTGACCGTGCGCCGGCGGCGGCCGACCTCGGCCCAGCGGGCCCGGCGGGCGTTGTCCGCCTGCCGCCAGACCAGGGCGACGCCCGCGCCGACGAGCACCGTCGGCCAGAGGTAGGCCCGGGCCCCACCGCTGAGGTTCACGTTGCCCACGAAGACCATGGCCACCACGACCATGAGGAGCAGGGCCACGATCTGGCCCTTGTCGGGCCTGCGCGCGACGCGTCTGCGGCGGCCGTCGGGCGATGTCTCCGAGGCCACCGGCGACGGCGGCTTCTGCGCCTCTACCCCGCCGACGCCGAGCGGGACGAAGAACCAGAACGCGGCGTACAGCAACGCGCCGAGGCCGTCGGCCATGAAGAGGCCGACGAAGACGAGCCGTACCCAGATCACAGGCAGCCCGAGATGCCCGGCGAGGCCCCGCGCCACGCCCCCGAGCCAGCGTCCGTCACTGCTGCGGTAGAGCTTGCGCGGTGGCCGCGGTTCGGCGAGTGGCGCTGCTGCGGCTTCCGACATGCCATTGATGGTCACACGTGCGAGAGGCCGGAGCATCAGGGTCGGCCCCTGAAGCTCCCCTGATCTCCGCGGGCCGCCCCTCGAACGCTTCCCGAGCCGCATCTCAGGGCCGATATCAGGGTCCGGCCAGGGTCGTTCCGACTCCCGCCGGGGCGCCGCGCCCGTCACCATGGACCCATGACCGATCACGAGCACGCCGCGACGGGTCCGGGACCCGGCTCCGGCCCGCGCCCCGCCCCGGGCGCCGGGCCGCGGGATGCCGAGCCCGCCGCGGGCTCCGCACCCGGGCGCGCGGGCGCGGCAGGACAGGAAGGAGCACCCGGTACGGCCGCCCCCGCCGAGGAAGCCGTCCCGGCCGGGCCGCCCCACGCGTTCCGCCGCGACCGCCGTCACAGGACCCTGGCCGGCGTCTGCGCCGGGCTCGGGCGGCAGTGCGACATGGACCCGGTGATCTTCCGCATCACCCTCGCCGTGCTCTCCGCCACGGGCGGCCTCGGTCTCATCTTCTACGGCTTCGCCTGGCTCTTCGTCCCGTACGACGAGGAGGAGAACGAGGTCCGCAAGCTGCTCACCGGCCGCGTCGACGGCCAGGCCCTGGCGGCCGTGCTGTTCGCGCTGGTCGGCTGCGGGGTGTTCCTGACCATGCTGAACAACGGCGGGGTGCTGACCTTCGCCGTCGTCCTCTCTCTCGTCCTCGCGGGCGCCGGGTACTGGTCGCGCCGGCGCGGTGAGCCCGGTCCCGATCCTCTGGCCGCCCAGGCCGTCGCCGACGCCCCGCCGGAGCCGCAGGCGCCGCCGGTGTTCCTCACCACCCCCTCCTGGTGGCGCGACCCGATCGTCAAGGACGGCACCCACATCGGCGGCACGGGCTACCTGTGGGGCCCGCGCGACACCCGCGACCTGGATGCCGCCGCAGCCGTCAACATCGGCCTCGGCATCCGGCCCGGCACCCGTGAGGAGATACCCGCCGAGCGCCCACGGCCGCCCCGGCCACGCGGCCCCCGCTGGATCGGCGGCTGGATCTTCCTGCTGGCCCTGCTCGCCGCAGCTCTCGGCACGAGCCTCACCTGGGACGGGCATCCGCTCGGCACCAGCCTGCAGACGGGCCTGTCCTGTGCGCTCGCGGTTCTCGGCCTGGGCATAGCCGTCAGCGCCTTCCTGGGCCGGACCGGCGCGGGGTCGATCTTCCTGGCGATCATCACGGCCGGTCTGCTGGCCGGCGCGGCAGCCCTGCCCAAGAGCGTCGACACGCACTGGGTGCGCACCACCTGGCAGCCCGCCACCGTGGCGGACGTACGCCAGAGCTACGAGTTGGGTACCGGCGTCGGCACCCTGGACCTCAGCAGGCTGGACCTGTCCGGGAAGCAGACGGTCACGACGCGGGCGGAGGTCGGCTTCGGCAAGGTCAGGGTGCTGGTGCCGGACGACGTGAGCGTGCGGCTGAACGTGGAGGTGGGCGTCGGTGACCTTCAGTTGCCGGGCGACGACCCGAAGGACGTGGACGTGCAGCCGGGACGGCACAAGGAGATCACCCTCTCCCCCGCCGGGGGCGTCGAGGAGTCCGGCACCATCGACCTGGACCTCCAGGTCGGCTCGGGACAGGCGGAGGTGACCCGTGCTGCGTCATGAACTCCAGCCCGGGAAGTTGCTCGCCGGCACCGTCCTCGTGGTGGCGGGCGTCCTCTACGCCGGTGACGCGGGCGGCGCCTGGCAGACCCCGTGGTTCGTGGCGATCCCCCTCGTCACGGGCGGGCTGTGCCTGGCGGGTGCGGTGGCTCTCCTGACGGGCCTCGTGCGCCGGCGTCGCCGAGGAGGCCGTACGGGCGCCGACACGGCCTGACGGTGAGCGGCTCCTACCGGTAGCCGCCGCTGTGGTGCCGTCGTCGCGACCGCAGCGCGGCGTCGAGGGACAGCAGGGGCGCGCCCGCCAGGATCAGCGGGATCCAGGCCATGAGGTAGACGAGGTCGTTGCCGTAGTAGTACGGGTCGGAGGCCCAGCTCACGGTCAGCCACAGGCTGAGGGAGATCAGAGCACCGCCGAGTGCGGCCAGACGGGCGAGGAGGCCGAGCAGGGTGCCGATACCGACGGCGAGTTCTCCGAAGGCGATGGCGTAGCCGAATCCCGCGGGGCTTTTGAGGGAGAGGTCGACCAGGGCAGGGATGGCGGAGGAGTCGCGTACGGCACGCATCATGTCGCCGATCGACCCGGTACCGGAGTCCCTCATGAAGGCGCTGTCGGTGAGTTTGTCCAGGCCGGCATAGATGAAAGTGACGCCGAGGAAGAGGCGCAGCGGCAGCAGGGCATAGCGGGTGGCGTTGTCGCGCCAGCCTCCCCCGTCGCCGAAGTGGGGGGTGTGCGTGTCCGTCCGCATACTGTGAGTCATCGCTGCTAGCCGCCTCTCGCCCGCCGGTGCCGAGACCCCTCAACAGACGATACGTACGGTGAACGGAGCGCGCTCAATCATGCGCGAACCGTTCTGATTGCCCTGCCGGTGGCACGGGTGCCTCTGGGCCACCGCCCCTCACTCCGTCACGTCGACCGTGTACCGGTTCGTCTCCACTCCCGCCGCGGTGACCACCTGCACCTCCACCCGCCCCGGTTCCACGTCCGCGGGAACCGGCAGGGTCAGCAGCGTGTCCGTCGGGTTGCGAAACCCGCCGGGCACCGGCACCAACGGCACGTGGACGTGCACCGCACCCACGCGCACCACCATCCGGGCCAGCCGATCGGCCCCCTGCGCCCCCGGCGGCACGAACCCCGCGCCCCGGATCTCGATGTCGTCCCCGGTGCGGATCGGCCCGTCCAGGTCACCGGCCTCCCGGGACCGGACCACGGAGAGGATGACCGGCCGGCCGCCCTCCGCGTACTTGCCGGCCAGATACGTCGCGCCCGACACCAGCACCGCCACCGCCAGCCCCCACGGCAGATCAGGCAGCTGCTCCGGGTGTCTGGCCAGCCGTACCGTTGCGTAGACCAGGGCGACCGCGCTGATCGCGACGTACTGGATGTCGGTGAAGGTGCCCCGCCCCGCGTCGTCGGTCAGCAGGTCGGCGGCCCGCGGCCGGTCGGCCCGCACCTTCTGCAGCCGCCCGCCCAGCACCCGCAGTCCGACCACCCGCCGCACGAGCACGGCGATCCCGCACACCACGGCTAGCACGGTCACGACCCCGGCGCCGCGGGCGAGTTCCAGACCGGAGAGCAGCGTGTCCCGCTCCCGGTGCCGGGAGGCTGCGGCCAGCCGACCCGCGAGGACGAGCACGGAGTAGGCCACGAAGAGCACCCACGCCGCGGCGACCGTACGGGACGTGGACAGCCGGTTGTCCTCACCGATCAGGGGCGCCAGCACCCCGCCCTTCGCCCGGTGGAACCAGGACGCGGCGGTCAGCGACAAGGCCGTCACCAGCGCGGCGGCAAATCCGGCCGTGCGCGCCGCCGTCCAGCCCGCACCGACCGCGGTGAGGGCCTGCCCGAGCAGCAACAGCACCACGGCGGCCCCCACCACACCCGCCGTGCGCCGCCACAGGCCGGTCAGCCAGGCCAGCCCCTCGGCTCGCCCCCGCTCCGCGACCTGCTCGGCGGAGTGGGCCAGTTCCTCCGAGATCCACTGGCGGGAGGCCGACGCGGAGTGGGCCACCGCGGCCGGCAGTCCGAGCCCGGCGGCGAACTCGTCCCGTCGGCGCAGGAACGCGGCCACGGCCCTCCGATGTCCCTCTCGCGCCCCGTGCGGGCAGTCCCCGCAGGCACACCCGCCCTGGTGTGCGCCCCCGGACCCGACCGGGTGACCGGCCGGGCACCCCCTGCCATGGCCACCCGCGTACCCCTCGGCGCAGGCGCCCGCGTCCGCGCCGCCCTGCCTCGCCTCCCGCACCGCCACGCCCGACGCCCGCCTTCCCGCGACCCAACCACCGCCGGCCTTCCGGATGCCGGAAACACCGCTACAACTGCCCTGCGACGACTGCGAATTGTGCCCTACACCACCCGGTTCAAGTCCGCTCGGTCTGGTCAACACGGGTGAAGTTCGGCGCGCCCTGTTGACCCCGCCGGGAGGGTTCCCCTATGCCCGGGATCATCCAGCCCGACGGCACCTGCTGCCGGGTACAAGAGAGCGGGTCTGCGTGGTGAAGTGTGGGCCTCTGACAACTCCGCCGACAGGGAGCGTTTCCTCCGATGACCGCACAGCCCGCACGCCTTGAGCGCACCGGTCCCGAGACCACCTCGGTCATAGATGTCTCGCCGTTCAAGCCTTCGCTCGTGAAAGCGGTGTTCAGGGACGTGACCCCGATGCACGTCTCTCGGTCGGCCGCATGGGCCGCCGCGTCGGTGACGCGGACCGTGCTGACGGAGATCATCGACGGCGCGAGGAGAGCGGCGGCGCAGGAGGCCCGGAAGAAGCTGGTTCCCGGGGACCTTCTCTCGGCGATCGGCCGGAACGTCGAGCTCGAGGTGGGGAGCGAGTGGTACGGCCACAGCCCGACGTTTCACGGCAAGCGCAGCAGATCACGCAAACCGAGTGCTGTGGTCGGCGCCCACAGGTTCGAGGCCGGGGTCAAGAAGTTGCTGCGGAGCCAGGGGGCGGCGGCCGTCCCGGTGATGGCCCGCGACCTGGACGGAATCGCGAGCGCGTTCCTGACGGACCTCGCCCGGGACGCGGCCATGGTCGTCCGCGAGGGCGGGATCAAACGATTCGGGACGGTCATCCTGGAGATACCGGGCGAAACGACCCCACCCCCGCCCCTCGAGGATTCCCTCCTGGCCCTGTCCGTCCGCAGGGGGGACAGGCGGACCATCGGCAGGGATGACATCCTGGCCGCCACCACGATCCAGTTGTTCGGCGGCGTCGGGCAGCGAGCCCTCACCGAAGCACGCGAGGCGACACAGGACACGTCGGCCGGCTGAGCGGGTGCGACCGACATCGCCGCCTGCACCCTCATCCGCTACCGCGGACCCGCCACGTGAGACGGCCACTCAAGTCAGCAGGCCCGGCTCGCTCCGGCTGACGTCCTCCCACATCGGCTGGTAATTGATCCAGGCCACCAGGTCGCCGCCCAGCTGCTCCCGCGTCGCCACGGCCATCCGGTGATCGATGCGGACCGGCCGCCCCGCCGCCTGCGCCGTCAGCTGCACCTGGCAGGAACGCTCCATCGACACGAACCACCAGGCCGCCGCGTCCACCGAGTCGCCGACGGTCAGCAGCCCGTGGTTGCGCAGGACGAGCGCCTTGCGCGAGCCGAGCACCTCGGCGATGCGCCGCCCCTCCTCGGCGTCGACGGAGACGCCGGTGTACGTGTCGTAGAGGGCGTGATCCTCGTAGAAGGCGCAGCTCTCCTGGGTGATCGGCTCCAGCAGTTCGCCGAGGGCCGCGAGCGCCCTGCCGTGCACCGAGTGGCAGTGGGCGACGGCGACCACGTCCGGCCGGGCGGCGTGGACCTGGGCGTGCACGGTGAAGGCCGCCTGGTTGACGTGGTAGCCGCCCTCGACGACCTGGCCGTCCTGGTTGGCGAGCACGAGGTCGCTCACGGTGACGTGCCGGAAGGGCATCCCGAACGGGTTGACCCAGAAGCAGTCGGTGAACTCCGGGTCGCGTGCGGTGATGTGCCCGGAGACGCCGTCCTCGAAGCCGAGCCGGCCGAAGATCCTCAGGGCGCCCGCGAGCCGTTCCTTGCGGTGCCGGCGCTCGTCCTCGACCGACTCGTGCATCGGCGGCATGGCGAACCGCAGCCGGTCGGTGGGCAGGGGCAGGGGCGGCGTGGGCCCGTGCATAGGTCCTCCAGCAGTGGTTCTGCGTACGGGCGGAAATTACCGTCCGTGAGGCCGGGAAGAACAGAAGCGTTTCGTGAAGATGCCACGAGCGCCCCCTGTGAGCACCCTGTGTCCATACGTGTGCCCCCTGGATCCCACACCCCACGAATAGCCGACAGAGGATGTCGGAATTCGGCGCGACACTCTTGCCATGACAGCGAACTGGGCGGCTTTCGCCGCGGCCGAACCGGGTCTGGCCGACACCGTCGAGAAGCGTTTCGGCGCCTATACGCACCACATCCTCGCCACCCTCCGTAAGGACGGCTCGCCCCGCACCAGCGGCCTGGAGGTGCGGTTCCTGAGCGGCGAGCTGTGGCTCGGCATGATGCCGGACTCGCTCAAGGCCCTCGACCTGCGCCGCGACCCGCGCTTCGCGCTCCAGACGAACCCCGGGGAGGGCACGGGCATGGGCGGCGGCGACGTCCGCGTCAGCGGCCGGGCGATCGAGGTCGAGGATGTGGAGACCAAGGCCGGATACGTCGAAGAGGTGGAACCGCCGGAGCCGTTCCACCTCTTCCGCACCGAGCTGACGGAGGTCGTGAGGACCTACGTCGAGGACGACACGTACCTCGTCGTCCAGGTCTGGACGCCCGGCCGGCCCCTGCGCACGATCAAGCGCACCTAGGCGGGAGGCTCACTCCCACTCGATGGTGCCCGGCGGCTTCGAGGTCACGTCGAGGACGACCCGGTTGACGTCCTTGACCTCGTTGGTGATCCGCGTGGAGATCCGGGCGAGGACCTCGTACGGCAGGCGCGACCAGTCGGCCGTCATGGCGTCCTCGGACGAGACGGGGCGCAGCACGATGGGGTGGCCGTAGGTGCGGCCGTCGCCCTGGACGCCGACGCTGCGGACGTCGGCGAGCAGGACCACCGGGCACTGCCAGATGTCGCGGTCGAGGCCGGCCGCGGTGAGCTCCTCGCGGGCGATGGCGTCGGCCTCGCGCAGCAGGTCCAGGCGCTCCTTGGTGACCTCGCCGACGATGCGGATGCCGAGGCCGGGGCCGGGGAAGGGCTGGCGCTGGACGATCTCCTCCGGCAGGCCGAGCTCCTGGCCGACCATGCGGACCTCGTCCTTGAAGAGCTTGCGGAGCGGCTCGATGAGCTTGAACTCCAGGTCCTCGGGGAGGCCGCCCACGTTGTGGTGGGACTTGATGTTGGCCGTGCCGGTGCCGCCGCCGGACTCGACCACGTCCGGGTAGAGCGTGCCCTGCACAAGGAACTCCACCGCCGGGCCCTCATCGGCGATGATCTCGGCCTGGGCCTGCTCGAAGACCCGGATGAACTCGCGGCCGATGATCTTCCGCTTCTCCTCTGGGTCGGAGACCCCGGCGAGCGCCTTGAGGAACCGCTCCTCGGCGTCCACGACCTTCAGCTGCACGCCGGTCGCGGCCACGAAGTCCTTCTCGACCTGCTCGGTCTCGCCCTTGCGCATCAGGCCGTGGTCGACGTACACGCAGGTCAGCTGGGAGCCGATGGCCTTCTGCACGAGGGCCGCGGCGACCGCGGAGTCCACGCCGCCGGACAGGCCGCAGATGGCGCGCCGGTCGCCGACCTGCTCGCGGATCGCGGCGACCTGCTCCTCGATGACGTTGCCGGTCGTCCAGTTGGGCGTGAGCCCCGCGCCCCGGTACAGGAAGTGCTCCAGCACCTGCTGCCCGTGCGTGGAGTGCATCACCTCGGGGTGGTACTGGACGCCGTACAGCTTCTTCTCGTCGTTCTCGAAGGCGGCGACCGGTACGACGTCCGTGGAGGCCGTGACGGAGAAGCCCTCGGGGGCGGCGGAGCAGGCGTCGCCGTGCGACATCCAGACGGGCTGCTCGGCGGGGGTGCCCTCGAAGAGGGTGGAGGACACCTTGGAGACGTGCAGGTCGGTGCGGCCGTACTCGCGGGCGCCGGTGTTGTCGACGGTGCCGCCGAGGGCGCTCGCCATCAGCTGGAAGCCGTAGCACATGCCGAAGACGGGGACGCCGGCCTCGAAGATCTCGCGGTCCAGGCTGGGCGCGCCCTCCGCGTAGACCGACGAGGGGCCGCCGGAGAGGATGATCGCCGCGGGGTTCTTGGCGAGCATCTCCGGGACCGGCATGGTGCTCGGCACGATCTCGCTGTAGACCCGCGCCTCGCGGACGCGACGGGCGATGAGCTGGGCGTACTGCGCGCCGAAGTCGACGACCAGGACGGTGTCGGCGGCGTTGGCAGCGGGAGTCGCTGATGACACGGGGTGCCTTCCGGCGGTGGGGCGGGGGTCTTGTGCCACCCGATTCTACCGGGGGGCCGCGGGGCTCTTCCCGTGTGCCGGGCTGCGGGCCCGTCTCAGGATGCGAACCGGCTTGGACGGCCCCCGGAGGCGGTGCATACTTGCCCCCATGTTCAAGCACCAGACGTTCGTCTTTACCTATGGCATCCGGCCCGCCGGACGCCATGGTCGTGCTGCTTGAGCTACTGACAAGCGACTTCCCAGGCGCCCCGGGCCGACAAGGCCCGGGGCGTCTGCCGTCGTCGGGGCCTTGCCGCTCCGGGGCAGCCCCTGACGACGAGGAGCTCCTCCCATGACCGTTCCCACCACCGTCACCGACGTGACCGGCGCCCGCACCCCCGAGGCCGCCGAGGTGATCACCGGCGCGCGCGAGCGGATCGACGCGCTCGACGACCGGATCATCGGCCTGATCCAGGAGCGGGTGGCCGTCTCGGCCGTCATCCAGGAGGCGCGGATCGCCTCCGGCGGCCGGCGGGTGAACCTGTCCCGCGAGATGGACGTGCTCGGCCACTACAGGGAGGCACTGGGCAAGCCGGGGACCGCGCTCGCGATGACCCTGCTGGAACTGTGCCGCGGCAAGATCTGAAGCCCCGAGGGCCGGGTCCCTGTTCCCGGGACAGACGTGCGCATCCCTCTCACCCGTACGGCGCGTGACCGCCCCAGCGCCGCGTCGTTGGTCCCGGTGTCCGTGCCAGCCAGGGGCGGGCCCGAAAGAACCACGCGTGGCTCACTGGAGCGATGAGACGCACGGATCGTGCCGTGCGTCGTGGGACCTCGCTCCAGGGATGTGACCGGACGGCAGGGGACAGCAGCCCGGTCACCCAAGAGAACGGTCGGCTCCGGGGACGCCCGGGGCCGACCGGCGGACCTTGCATAAATGCACAAGTCTGGGTCAAACGGTTGCGGGCGCCGCGTTCATCCAGCACGATGCGTACACAGTCCAAGTCCCCCCGCGGACCCCCGCATTGCCCCACTGCCAGAGGTACGGACCAGCGGCGCAACCCCCCGGCGCCGCTTCCAGGCACCGGCGCTGCCCTGACGTCGGTGCTGACGAGAAGAAGGGCCCCGCGGCTCCACCCCGCGGGGTCCTTCGCTCTGCTCAGGTGCGGGTCACCGTCCCGCAGTCGCCGCCGTCGCCGTGTTCGAGCTCCCTGCTCCGGTCGTACGGATCCGTCGCCGGGCCGCTCGGGTCCGGGCCCGCGGACCTGCTCGACGAGAACTCCGGGTGCAGGTAGCCGTCGTTGACGAAGCAGGAGGAGTTGCCTATCTCCTGGTCGTAGTTCATCAGGAGCAGGCGGCCGGGGGTGACCTCGTAGCGGCGGGGGTCGGCGAGTTCGACGTCGATGACCCGGCGCACGATGGTGCGGGTGACCTCGGTGGGGCCGTCCGCCCGGACGACGGGGTAGACGAAGGTGTAGTCGGCGCGTACAGCCACACCTCCCTGCGTGCCCTTCTTGAACGTCATGCGCCCCCGGGTCTTGATCACGTCGCCGGCCGGCCGCACCTCGTCGGGGTCGAAGCGGCTGAACAGCGTCACCGGGTCGTGCTTCTCGCTCGGGGAGCGCAGGCCGGTGTCGAGATCGTCGAGGAGCTCGGGCTGCTTGGGGTCGAGCACGGAGAGTGCGGCCGTGGGGCGGGCACCGCGTACGGTCTTCGGGTCGAGGTTGGCGCCCACCAGCAGCTTCTTCGTCAGTTTCAGCGCCTCTTCCACCCGGTCCGCGGAGACCGCGCCGACGGCCTTCGCCTCGGGCAGGACGATGCCGGACTCGCCGTCGGCCCAGCGCAGGGCCGGGGAACCGGCGAACGGCCGGTCCAGCGTGGGCGTCTCGGGGGCGGACGCGCCGGGCGCGGCGGTGGGCGCCGTCGACTCGGCGGGCAGCGGTGAGGCGGCCTGGGACTCCCCGGTGCCGAAGGGGTCGCCGGGCAGCAGCGAGGGCTTCAGTGCCACCAGTGCCACGGCCACGGCGACGGCCACACCGAGCACGGCCCACAGCTTGCGGCGCCGGGCGGCCCGCCCGTTCATCTCCTTCCCCCAAGCTCTCGGCTTCGCTCGAGCAGGGGGGACCCCCATGGCGGGACCGGTGCGCCACCCCGGCGGCAACTCGCCCCGGGCGTCCTGCTCACGCAGCCGCTCGGTCACCATGCGGGCCCGCGCGGACGGCTCCTTGGGAGCGGAGGAACGGATGTCCCGCTCGGTGTCACGGGTGAACTGTTCCCAGACGTCGTCGGGGATCTCCGAGGCCGACGGCTGATCGTCGGACGGCTTTTCAGACACGAAGCCAAGATCTAAGCGGGCGGAAAGCGCCTTCACAAGCCTTCACCGAAAGGTCTTCGGTGTGACTCAGCCCACATAAGAATTCTGTGAATGCCAGCACAACCATTCACAGGTTTCACGGATCAAACCTGCCGTACCAAGGGCCACTCCCGCGCCCCACACGCGGAGGCCTCCCCCAACGTTCGTACCGCATCCCGCGGTACGCCGGACTTTCCGAGGTCTTCATGAAGCTTCGCCGCGCCATGGCAGCAGCGGCCGCTACGGCGGTCATAGCCCCGGTGGCACTGCTCGCGGCACCGGCCGCGTACGCGACCGACGAGACGACGCCGACTCCGAGCGCGTCCGTGAGCGAGTCCGCTCCCGAGACGTCGCCCTCGCCGTCGGCGACCGAGTCCACCCCCGCCGAGACGACGCCGACTCCGAGCGCCTCCGTGAGCGAGTCCGCTCCCGAGACGTCCAGCTCGCCGAGCGCGTCCGCGAGCGAGTCCTCCCCGGCGCCGAGCGCGTCCGAGCCCGAGGAGTCGGAGTCCCCGGACCCCGAGCCCTCGGTGTGCGAGGACACCAAGGTCGACGTCAGCATCTCCGGCCTGCCCGGCAAGATCGCGGCGGGCAGCGGCTGGCACAAGTTCTCGCTGAACGTGCTGAACAACTCCGACTCCACGCTGAACGACCTCGACTTCTTCGCCGGGGCCTCCCCCGACAAGAACGGCGAGGAGCTGTTCACCAGCAAGCAGGTCAAGCTCCAGGCCTGGGACCCCGACAGCAAGATCTGGGTCGACCTCAACGAGGGCGGCTACGCGGTCGGTTACGTCGGCTACACCGACGAGCTGAAGCCCGACTACGAGGTCGACATCCCGCTGCGCCTCAACGTCAGCAAGTCCGCCCCGGTCGGCGCCGGCTTCTCGCTCGGCGCGACGATCTACGGCGACAACGACGCCGAGTGCACCGGCTTCGGCGACGTGTCGTACAAGTTCCAGATCGTCTCCGCCGGTACGGACACCGATGGCACCAAGCCGCAGGAAGGCGGCAAGGCGCCCGTCACCGACGAGAAGCCGAGCGGCACCACGCCGGAGGTCACCGGCAGCCTCGCCGAGACCGGCTCCAGCTCCGCCCTGCCGATGATCAGCCTCGTCGGCGGTGCCGCGGTCGTCGCCGGTGCCGGCGCGATCTTCGTGGTCCGTCGCCGCAAGGCCGGCGCCCAGGCGTAAGCCACAGCGGCCGACAGGCCGCAGCACCAAGCAGAAGAGGGACCTGCGCTCGGAGGGGGGCGCAGGTCCCTCTTCTGTCTTCCTGTGTCGCTCAGTTCTTCGGCGGTACGGCCGGCATGCCGAGGAACGGCAGCCGCAGCGCGCCGAATGCCTCCGCCGGGACCGCCGGGGACTTCGGCTCGACCGGCTGGAGCCGCTCGTAGGCCGTGCCCTGCCGGGGGCGGGGGTCGGGCTCGCCCCTGTTCGGCCAGTACGACATCGCCCGCTCGGCCTGGGCGGTGATGGTGAGGGAAGGGTTGACGCCCAGGTTGGCGGAGACCGCCGCGCCGTCGACGACCGAGATGCCGGGGTGGCCGTAGAGGCGGTGGTACGGGTCGATCACGCCGGACTCGCGGGAGTCCCCGATGGGGCAGCCGCCCAGGAAGTGGGCGGTGAGCGGGGTGCCCATCAGCTCGCCGACGTTGGAGCCCGCGAAGCCGTTGATCTCGGCGGCCAGTGCCGAGGCGCCCTCCGTCGCGGCCTTGATCTGCTTGGGGTTGGGGGCACCGTGGCCCTGGCGGGCGGTGAGCAGGCCGCGGCCGATTCCCGACGGCTTCACGTACGTCGTCAGGGAGTTGTCCAGCGACTGCATCACCAGGCCGATGATGGTCCGCTCCGACCAGCGGCGGTTGGACAGGGAGCGCAGCACCAGCAAGGGGTGTTTCGCCGCGTGGGCGAGGAAGCCCAGGACCCGTGACGGGCCCGAGTCCGTCCCGGCGTAGGGGACCTGGAGGATGGACAGGCCGCCCATCGAGTTGGAGCCCTTGCCGTAGCGGACCGGCTCGATGTGGGTGTCGGCGTCGGGGTGGATCGAGGACGTGATGGCCACGCCCCGCGTGAAGTCGGCCTTCGGCACGCCGTGCGCCTTGCGGTAGCGCCGGTCGTCGGTCTGGGCGCCGACCAGGGCCTCGGAGTTGGTGCGGGTCAGCTCGCCCAGCCGATCCGAGAGGTACGGCAGCTGGCCGCCCGCCTTCATGCGGTGCAGCAGGGTCTGGGTGCCGTAGGTGCCGGCGGCGAGGACGACCCGGCGGGCCGTGAAGGTGCGGCCCTTCTTCTTGCCGCGGTCGTCGGTGGGCAGGGTGGCGACGGCGTAGCCACCGCGCGAGTCGTCGGTGACCGAGACGACCGTCGTCATGGGGTGGACGACCGCGCCGGCCTTCTCGGCGAGGTGCAGGTAGTTCTCGTTGAGGGTGTTCTTCGCGCCGTGGCGGCAGCCGGTCATGCACTCGCCGCACTCGGCGCAGGCTCTTCGAGCCGGTCCCGCCCCGCCGAAGTACGGGTCGGGCACCTCCTGGCCCGGCTTCGCCTTCACCGTGCCGTCGGCGTCCTCGCCGTCACCGAAGAAGACACCGACCGGGGCCAGGTGGAAGGAGTCGCCGCATCCCATCCGCTCCGCCGCCGCCTTGAGATGGACGTCCGACGGGGTCATGGTCGGGTTGAGCCGTACGCCGAGCATGCGCCGGGCCTGGTCGTAGTACGGCGCCAGCTCGTCCTGCCAGTCGGTGATGTCACGCCACTGGGGGTCCTCGAAGAACGGCTTCGGCGGGACGTAGAGGGTGTTGGCGTAGTTGAGGGAACCGCCGCCGACGCCCGCGCCCGCCAGGACCATGACGTTGCCGAGGAGGTGGATGCGCTGGATGCCGTACATGCCGAGCTTCGGCGCCCAGAGGTAGTTCTTGAGGTCCCAGGAGTTCCTGGGGAGGGTCTCGCGGGTGAAGCGGCGGCCGGCCTCAAGGACGCCTACCTTGTATCCCTTTTCTGTGAGGCGCAGGGCGGTTACGGAGCCGCCGAAGCCGGAGCCTACGACTATGACGTCGTAGTCGTGAGCGTCCTGAGGCACGTGCCGTCTCCCCTTTGAGTGTGCAGTGCGGGTGGTCTACCGGAACCTGAACGCCTTCATCAGGCGGAGGCTGCGGCTCATGAACTGGGCGTACTTCTCGTCGTCCATGCCGAGCGAGGGGGCCATGGGGAGCACGCGCTGGTGGGCGACCGTCTGGGCCTCGGTGTACTTGAGGATGCCCTCGGAGCCGTGGCGGCGGCCGAGGCCCGAGTCCTTCATCCCGCCCATGGGCGACTGGACGCTGCCGTAGGCGGGGGCGTAGCCCTCGTTGATGTTGACCGTGCCGGTGCGCAGACGGGCCGCGACCTCCTGGCCGCGGCGGCCGTTCTTCGTCCAGACCGAGGAGTTCAGGCCGTACGCCGTGGCGTTGGCGCGCTCGATGACCTCGTCCTCGTCGGTGAACCGGTAGACCGACACGACCGGGCCGAAGGTCTCCTCCCCGCAGACGGACATGTCCGTGACGACCCCGTCGAGGATCGTGGGCTCGAAGAAGTACGGGCCGATGTCCGGGCGGGCCACACCGCCCGCGACGACCTTCGCGCCCTTGGCCACGGCCTCCTCCACGTGCCGCGTGACCGTCTCGAGCTGGCGCTCGCCGACCAGGGAGCCCATGTCGGCGCCGTACGCCAGGGACGTGCCGAGGCGCATCGCCTTCGTCCGGGCGGCGAAGCGCTCCAGGAAGGTGTCCGCGATCGACTCGTGGACGAAGAGCCGCTCGATGGAGATGCAGAGCTGGCCTGCCGACGAGAAGCAGGCGCGGACGGCGCCGGCCGCGGCCTTCTCGATGTCGGCGTCCTCCAGGACCAGCATGGGGTTCTTGCCGCCGAGTTCGAGGGAGACGCCGATCAGCCGGGCGGCGGCGCCCTGGGCGACCTCGCGGCCGGTGCGGGTGGAGCCCGTGAAGGAGACGTAGTCGGCGTGCCGGACGACCTCGGGGCCGACGACCGGGCCGTCGCCCAGGACCACCTGGAAGGCGTCGGCGGGCAGACCGGCCTCGATGAGCAGGTCACGGGCCCACAGCGCGGTGAGGCAGGTCTCCGTGTCCGGCTTCATGACGACCGCGTTGCCCGCGGCGAAGGCCGGGAGCGCGTCACCCACCGACAGTTCCAGCGGATAGTTCCAGGGGGCGATCTGGCCCACGACACCGCGGGGGTGGCGCAGTTCGGTGACCTTGGTGAGGGTCGGCATGGCGCCGGCGTGCCGCTTGGGGCGGAGGTAGGCGGGGGCCTTGCGGCCGTAGTGCCGGGCGGCGACCGCGACGGCCTGGACCTCCTCGTGGGCGTGCAGGCGGGCCTTGCCGGTCTCCAGCTGGATCAGGTCGAGCACCTCGGCCTGGCGCTCCAGCACCAGGTCGTGGAAGCGGAGCAGGACGACGGCGCGCTGCCGTACGGGGGTCTGCGCCCACACGGCCTGGGCGGCGCGGGCCAGCTCGAATGCCCTCGCCACGTCCTCGGGCGTCGACTCGGGGAGGTCGGCCAGCTTCTCGCCGGTGAGCGGGGTGTGGTTGGTGGTTCGGCCGGAGCCGATCACCCCCTTGGTGAGCTGGGCGACCAGCTCCGGCGTGACCACGTCCGCGGCGGTGCGGGCGCCCTCCGGGGCGGGGGCGAGGGGGTTCGTACCGGTCTGTGCCGTACCGGTCTCTGCCGTCTTCTCGGCGGCCTGCGCGTCCGTCATGAGGCGCAGGGTATGCCGCGGCGGGGGCTTTGGGTACCCGTCGGTAATACCGCTTCACCGAGTGCACACACGACGCCAGTGACTGCTGGCAACAAATGCGCTGATCAGGACGTTGTGCGGTGACCGCCGGGTTGATTCAGCCTTTTACGATCCCGAGCCGCTCCCGGGCCCCCTCGAACACCGAGGTGCCCTCCTTCTCCTCCGGTGTACCCCTGGGCATGTCGACGCGCAGCTCGTACATGCGGTCGTCGTCGGTCCGGACGACCACCCGCATGAGCCGCCTGGAGGTCTCGCCCCGACGGTAGGCGGTGTCGGCGAGGACGGCTTCGTGGCCCTGGACGCTGGTGCGGACGTACCGGGTTTCTCCCCCGGTGTCGTGCGTTCTGGCCTGCTCCATCGGCGCGGCCGGGGCCTTGTCCCAGGCGAGCAGGCGGACCTGGATCGTGCCGGTCGGCGCGTCGCCGTAGAGGGCGGTGCGGGGCTGGTCGGCCGCGCCGCCGGTCCGGCCGAGGGGGCGGTAGTGGCCGGGGAGGCGGAGGACGGCCGCCATGTCCGGCTCGGCATGCGGGGTCCAGGCGTCGGTCACGTCGGCGGCCTGTCCGGCACTCTCCGCGCTGCTGGTGTCGGCGAGTTGGGTGACGGCCCCTATGCCACCGGCGAGCAACGCGGAGAGCAGGGCGAGGGGGCCGGGGCGGAGGAGGCTTTGCCGTTTGACGGGTGTGGGGTCTTGCTGCGCGAGGGGTATGGGGGCTTGGCTCGCCAGGGATGTGGCGTCCTGCTGCGCGAGGAGCGTGGCGTCCTGCTGCGTGAGGGGGGTGGAGTCGTGCTGCTGCGCGGCGTCCGGTCCGGTGCCTGCAGCCTCGTCCGCCCCCACCCCCACGCCCACCCCCGCGGGCACCGGGCCGGAATCCGCGGCAGGCGCCGGGGAGAGCGGGCCGGGGCCTGCGGCGGCCACCGGAGTGGGCGGGGTGGCAGGCGCCGGACCGCGCGGGGCGGCCGGCGCGGGCTGTCGTGCGGTCCGGCCGGCGGGGTGCCCTGTGTGCTCGGCCGCCCTGGGTGCCTCGGTCCGTGTCGGTCCGGCCACCGCCTCCAGTTCCTTCGCGACCTCCTCCGCGTCCGGTCGCCGTTCGGGGTCCGGCACCAGCAGTCGGGCGATCAGCGGGCCGAGGGGCCCGGCCCGCGTCGGCTCGGGCGGTTCGGCGGCGAGGACCGCGGCGAGCGTGGCCTCCGGCGTGGTCCGCAGGAACGGGGACGAGCCCTCAACGGCCGCGTACAGCAGTGCGCCCAGGGACCACAGGTCGGATGCGGGCCCCGCCATACGGTCCGACATCCGCTCGGGCGCGACGAACTCCGGCGAGCCGGCGACCTCCCCGCTCCCCGTGCGGGAATCCTCGCCCTGACCGTGGCCGATGCCGAAGTCGGTGACGACGACGCGCCGGTCCGGGCCGAGCAGCACGTTGGCGGGTTTCACGTCCCGGTGCACGATGCCGACGGAGTGCGCGGCGCGCAGGGCACCGAGGACGGCGAGACCGATCCGGGCGGCTTCGGGCACGTCGACCGGGCCGCGTCGGAGCCTGTCGCGGAGGGACTCGCCGTGGACCAACTCCATGACGATCCAGGGCAGTCCGTCGAGCGCCTCGGCCGCGTCGAGCTCGTCGGGGCCGACGGGGCCCGGGCGTTCGTCCCGCTGCTCCGGCTCGACGACCACGTCGAGGATGGCGACGGCGGCGGGATCGTCGACGCGGGCGGCGGCCCGGGCCTCGCGATGGAGCCGGTGGGCTGCCCGCCGGTGGCTCTCGTCCGCCGGGCCGCCCGGCAACAGGGGTTGTCTGACGGCGACTTCACGCTGCGCGAGTTCGTCGAGGGCCCGCCAGACGGTGCCCGTGCCGCCGGAGCCGATGCGCTCGATCAGCCGGTACCGTCCGCCGACCGTCCGGCCCCGGGCGTCGTCCGTCCCGCCCCCGTCGTTGCTCATGCCCCATCAGTACCCCGCGGGACGCTTTCTTGTCGACGCGGGTCGTTTCCGGGGGCGTTGGACCGGCGGGATCAGGTCTCGTCGGTGTCCGGGTTCGCGATCGCCGCGCTCGCCACCTCGCGCCTCCGCCGGTACTTCGGGGTGGGGTTCTCCGCCTATGGGGCGGTACGGGCTCCGGCGGTCACGGGGTGGGCGCGGGTGTGCTCGGGGAGGCCTGCCGGGTCGCCGGGGTCTTCGCCGTGGCCGGTGCGGTACTCGTCGGCGTGGGGCCGACGTCCCCGTCGCTCCCGTCCCTGAGCAGCGCCGCCGCGGACACCCCGGCTCCCGCCATCGCCGCGACCAGCAGCGCCGCGATGAGGGCGCGCCGCGCGGGCTGCCGGAGGAAGGGTTCCTCCGGCCGGTGCGGAGCGCGCAGGTCCACCGGCGGCACGGGCGGTTGCCGAACGGCGAAATCCTGCGCCCGTTTCCGCGGTGCGGCCCCCACCGTCGGCGCGTACCCGGGCGGCGGCATCGGCGGCATACGGCCCGTGTCACGGAAGGCCCGGAGCATCCGCTCCGCCCGGTCCGCGTCCAGCCGCCGGTCCGGATCACGCTCCAGCAGACCGCGTACGACGGGCAGGAGCGGTCCGGCCTGGGCGGGCGGCTGGATGTCGCCCACGACGACCGCGTGCAGGATGCCCCCCAGCGAGTCGCGGTGGAACGGCGACTCCCCGCTGAGGGCCGCGCACAGCAGCGCACCCAGCGACCACAGGTCGGACTCGGGCCCGGTCCTGACCCCGGACATCCGCTCCGGCGCGGTGTACTCGGGCGAGCCGACGAAGGCTCCGTTCTCGGTGAGCGTGGGAGCGCCCGCGACCTGGGCGATGCCGAAGTCGGTGAGGACGACGCGGTCGGTGCCGGTCTCCAGCAGGACGTTGTCCGGCTTCAGGTCGCGGTGCAGCACCCTGGCCGCGTGCGCGGCGCCCAGCGCGCCGAGCAGGGCGATGCCGATGCGGGCCGCTTCGGCGGCGTCGACCGGGCCCTGGTGGGCGAGCCGGTCGGCGAGCGAGCCGCCCTCGATCAACTCCATGACGATATAGGGACGTTCGCCGTCCTCGACGACATCGTGGACGACGATGATGTGCGGGTGGCTCAGCTGGGCGACGGCCCGGGCCTCGCGAAGGGTGCGGTCCCGCTGCCGGCGCGCCTGCGCCGCGGAGAGCGTCTCGTCGTAGGGGAGCTCCTTGACGGCCACGCTCCGGCCGAGGAGCTGGTCGGTCGCCCGCCAGACCACTCCCATGCCGCCACGACCGAGCCTTGCCTCCAGGCGATAACGCCCCGCGACCACACGGAAGTCGGCTCCCTCGGTCCCCATGCGCCCCATCATGCCGCAGAGAGCGGCAACGCCCACGAAATCCGGTCGCCGCCCGGCACCAGGGTGTGCCTACCGGGGCTGTTGCCACCCCTGCAGCACCCACTTGAACTGCTTGCTCGTCTTCGCCCAGTCCTCTTCCGGCGAGGACATGTAGATCGCGTACTCGACGCCGTCCCGCGAGAAATACGTCTCCTCGACGGCGTGGCGCGGCCCGGCGACATAGGGCGGGTCCTTGGCCAGCGCAGTCCAGGTGTACTCCCACAGCGAGCCCTTGCGGTCCCGGTAGGTGTTGTCCTCCATGGTCACCCGCTTGTAGTCGACCAGCCGCCGGACCTGCTGCTCGAGGTCCTCCTGGTGGGACCTGGCGTCGGCGAAGTCCGGTGACGCGTCGATGGCGATGCGGACGAAGTGCCGGCCGCCGTCCGGCGAGTAGTCGATCTGCTTGAGCTCACCCTGCGGGCCGAAGGGCTTGCGCTTCCAGCCCTTGGGCAGGGAAAGGCTGAACCCCACGGGATCCTCGTAGCGGATCCAGCTGTCCGGAACCGATCCGCCGCTCGCCTGCGTGCTCGTGGAAGTCGTCGAGCCGGATCCGTCGCCCTGCGACGGTCCGTTCCACTGCTGGAGCACCACGGCCGTGCCCCCGCCGATGATGGCCGCGAGCGCGACCACCAGGGCGAGGGTGCGCAGCCGGCGACGCCTGCCCGGACCGGTCGGCTGCGAACCCGCCACCGGGCCGACCACGGTGGGGCCGTAGGGCGGAGTACCGGCCGTGGACGTCCCGGTGGCCGAGGTGCCGGCCAGTGGAGGGAGCGGCGTCCCGGTGTGCGACCCCGAGCCGGTGCCGATCGGGCCGGTGCCGGACGTACCGGTCGCCATACCGGTGGGGGCCGGTCCAGCGCCCGTTCCGCTGGGGTGGTCCCGGAACGGCGCCGTCCCCGCGTACTGCGTCGGCACGTACGCCTGCGCCCCGTTCGGCCGCCGGCCCTCCGCCGCCTCGGCGAGCATCTGCTCGGCCTCGGACACGTCGGGCCGGGTGGCCGGATCCTTGCGCAGCAGGGCGGTGATGACGGGGGCGAGCGGACCGGCGTGCCGGAGCTCGGCGGCCTCCTCCTCGACCACGGCCTGCATGGTGGTCAGCGGTGTGGTGCGGCGGAACGGCGACCGGCCCTCCACGGCCGTGTAGAGCGTCGCACCGAGTGCCCAGAGGTCTGAGGAGGGGCCGGGGTCGTGGCCGCGCACCCGCTCGGGCGCCAGGTAGTCGACCGAGCCGACGACCTCTCCGGTGCGTGTGATGGTCGTGTCGCCCTCGATCTGGGCGATGCCGAAGTCCGTGAGCAGCACGCGCCGGTCGTTGCCGAGCAGGACGTTGCCCGGCTTGATGTCGCGGTGCAGGACGCCCGCGGTGTGCGCGGCGCGCAGGGCCCGCAGCACCCACAGGCCGACGCGCGCCGCCTCGCGCGGCTCGACGCGCCCCTCCTCCTTGACCGCGTCGGCCAGGGAACGGCCCTCGACCAGCTCCATCACGATCCAGGGGCGGCCGTCGTGCTCCAGCACGTCGTGCACCGTGACGACCGCGGAGTGGTTGATCCGCGCGGCTGCCCTGGCCTCCGCCCGGGTGCGCGCCAGCAGGATCGCCTGCTCGCTCTCGGAGACGTAGAGGGCGGCCGTCAACTCCTTGATGGCGACCGACCGGTGCAGCACCTCGTCATGCGCACGCCAGACCCGGCCCATGCCGCCACTGCCGATGGATTCGGCCAGCCGGTAGCGGCCCGCGACGAGCAGGCCCTGCATCTGATTCACGTTGCCCCGCAATGGTCTTGACAGGGTCAGCGTAAGGACCCGCCCTCACCCAGGGAACAAGCGGGGTACCACGGTGACCGCACTGTGACGGTTGTCGCCTGTTGGGACGGGAGGCAACCAGAGTGTGAACTGCGGCGTACAGGCGGCGCGCCGGTCGCTCACTTCGTCGCCTTGTACGTCGCCGCCGCCTGCTCGTAGAGCCGGGTCACCTCGTCCCGTTCGGACTCCGGGCCGCGCACCTGGACCACGTGGTAGCGCCCCTCGACCAGCATCGCGAGGTTGCGGACGTACAGCTCGCCCCCGTCGCCGCCGGTCCAGGTGAACTGCCCCTCGGCCATGGTCCGTCCGCCCACCTCGATCGTCTTGAGCCCGGTGGAGGTGGCCCAGCTGGAGTCGCGGTACGGCTGCAGCTCCGGCTCCTTCTCCCGCTGGTAGGCCATCGGATCACGGCCGTGCTCCGCCGCGCTGTCCCGGCCCGGTACGACGACGAGCTCGAAATCGCCCTTGGTGTAGACGACCTGGCCGCTGCCGCTCCGCGCGGCGCGGTCCCAGCCCTTGGCGACGGCGACCTGGAAGCCCGCCGGGTCCTTGCGCAGGGTGAAACCGTCGCCCACGTCGGGGCCGGTGGTCTGCGTCTCGGTGGTGTCGGCCGACGACGAGGGGCTCTTCTCCGGCTCGGGCGAGGTCTGCTCGGGCCGCGGCTCGCTGCTGGCGTCCGGCTCGGGCGCCTGACCGACCTCGCCGGCGGCACCGGTGCGGTCCGTGCCGTCCGGGCCCTCTCTGTCCGACTTGGGCATGAAGAGCATGGCGTAGGCGATCGCCGCGGCCATCGCGAGCAGGACCAGCAGGAGCAGCGTACGGCCGAGGCGGCGCGGCGAACCGGACTCCTTCCTGGCCCGCTTGTGCCGCCCGTGATGCGCGGGCAACCCTGCCTTCCGCCGGCGCACCAGTTCGCCCCGGCGCCGTACGACGGGCAGCCGGCTGGCGTCCACGGGCGGCGCCGCTACGACGTGCACCCCGGCCTCCGGCTCGGGCGCCGAGCGCACCAATGAGCGCAGCCAGCCCCGCACTTCCTCGAAGTCGAGGCGTTCGGTTGGGTCCTGACGCAGCAGCGACTCCACGACCGGCCGCAGCGGCCCGCACTCCTCGGCGTAGGCGGGCGGTTCCGCGCACACCATCTGCACCAGCTCGGCCGTCGACTCCTCCGGGTAGGGCGCATGCCCCTGTACGGCCCTGAAGAGCAGCGCGCCGAGCGCCCACAGGTCGGTCGCGGGACCGATCGGCGCCGCCAACTGCCAGTTCTCGTGCACGGGTCCGGCCTGCTCCGGCGCCCAGCGCTCGGTCACCGGCCCGACCACGGCCATCCGCGCCTGCCGCGCCCGTTCGGCGGCCAGCGCCGTGGCCGGGCCTCGCCGGGGGGCGGGGGTGCCGGCGACCAGGTCGTCCCACCGGGTGGACTCGCCCGGGGCCGCGGTGTCCGGGGCCGGCGGGAGCGCCGCCTGCTCCCCACCGCGCGGCGCCGGGGCGCCACCGGTCGTGCCACGGGGTGTCGCACCATGCCACGCGTTCGTCCGCGGACCGCCGCCCACACCGTAGGGGTCGGCGATCCGCCCCGGCGGTACGGCTCCGGGGGCCGTGCCCTGCCCGGGGATGTACGGCGACTGTGACGATCCGTTGCCGTAGGGCGCGGCGTCGCCCTCCGGGGCGGGCCGGGCTCCGGGCAGTGCCGCCCGCCCGCCCTGCTGAACCTCCTGCACCCGTGCGGCGGCCCGGGCGCCCGCCCGGTAGGCCGCGATCGCCCCGGCACGCGCCGCCCGCGGGTCCCCGCTGCCCTGCACCGGCCCGCGGGCGGGCACCACCGGTCCACCGCCCGCCGTGTCACCCCCCGCCGAGGGCAGCCCTCTGGCCTCACGGGCCTCTATGGCAGCGCGCCGCGCGGCCTCGGGATCACCCGCGCCACCGGCCGGCCCGGGAGCTCCCGGAGCACCGAGGCGTTGGACCGGCCCGGCACCGCCGCCCTCCTGCCCCGGCCCCCGCTCGGACTCCTCGAAGGCCGGTTCCGGAACCGGGTCGTACCCGCACAGGGCCTCCTCGGCAGCACCCACGGCCAGCCCGGTCAGCATCACCCGGCCGTCGTCGCAGACGAGCACCGTCCGCGCGGTGATGTTCCGGTGCACCCAGCCGTGCGCGTGCAGCACCCGGAGGGCCATCAGGACGTCGGAGGCCACCTCGGCCGCCCGGTAGGGCGTCAGCGGCTTCTCGGCGAGCAGCGCCGCCAGCGGGCGCGCGGCCACCAGCTCGCTGACGATCCACAGCGAGCCGCCCTCGGCGAACACGTCGAAGACCTGGTCGAGCCGGGGGTGGTCGGGAATGGCCGCGGCGGCCTGCGCCGCCTCCACCGCGCGCCGCACCACCGGGTCCGTGGGCCGCCGGGTGCCACCCCGCGTGCCGGACCGCCGCGCACCGCCGTCCCTGGCCGTGAAACCGTCGGGCAACCCCTCCGCGTCGAGCACCTCGGCCTCGACCACCTCGGGCAACGGGACCTGCCGGACCAGGACTTCCTGTCCGCTGTAGGTGTCGAAGGCCCGGGTCTCGGTGAGTTCGTACTCGTCGGACGGCGGCAGCGGCAGGCGGTAGCGGTCGGCCAGCACCCGACCCGCGTAGTCGTCCACGTTGCCTCCCCCGGCAGCCCGGTCGGTCACATCCGTTCGCCCCACGGTCCGCTTCGACTGCGCACGGTCCGCAAACATTTACGATACGTGCCGCAGGCAACCCGCAATGCTGGGATGCCAGATCTCACTCCCCAAACCCCGGGGGCCTCATGCTCAGGACTTGGGTTCGAAGGTCTTCGTCAGGGTCCGCCACGTCTCCTTGCGGAGCGCGCCGTCCCAGTCCGACGCCTTCGCCGTGTACATCAGCGCGTATCCCTGCCGGTCGTCGACCACGAACCCCCGGTCGATCGTCCGGTACTTGGTGCCGCCGTCGGAGTAGGTGAACTCCCAGTCGGCCGTGTTCCAGCCGCGGTAGTCCACCTTCTCTATGCGGATCTTCTTGTACTGCGCGCGCACCATGTAGCGTTCCTGGTTCTTCCAGTCCGCCACCGGGTCGCCCTTGGGCGTGGACGTCCAGGCGATGAGCAGCTTCTGCCCGTCGGGCCCGGTGAAGCGGTCGCCCGCCGCACCCGTCGACTGGTACTTCCAGCCCTTCGGCAGACCGATCGAGTACCCCTGGTTCCCCTGGTGAGTCGACTCCGCGGCGGTGCCCTTCCCGCCGGAGCCGCCCTCGTCCGACGAGCCGCTCGCCTGGCCGTCCGGCTTGCTGTTCGAGGCGGCTCCGGACGGCGCCGCCTGGGTCTCCGTGCCGTCCGTACGCGTGCCATCGCTCTCGTCGCCCTTGGTGTCCGCGCTGCTCGACGCGGTGGCGACGGTCTTCCCGCCGCCCTTGCCGGAGGCCCCCTCCGAGCCCTTGTCGTCACCGCTGAGCGCGATGGCGAGCACGGTGCCGATCACGGCGAGCACCACGACCACCGCGATGATCATCAGGGTCCGCCGCGGCACCACGTCGGTGAGCGGCGCGCGGGGCACCGGCCTCGGCGGCAGGTCCGGCGGCGGCACCACGGGCCATCCCGAACTCCGCCCTCCGGAGGCCGTCTTGGACTCCGGCGCACTCCGCTCACCGGTGCCCGCGGCCGCCGCCGAGCCCGACTGCGCCACGGACGCACCCGCGCCCCCGGCCCGCCCCGCGCCGCTGTCCGACGCGGAGGAGGCCGTACCCGCCGGCCCGGCAGCGGCCTCGTCGGCACCGGACCCGGCAGAGGCGGACGTGGCGGAAGCCGCCGTCGATCCCGCAGCAGCCGATCCCGCAGCAGCGGATCCCGACGCGGCCTTGCGCACGGAACGCAGTGCTCCGCGCAGCCGCTCCCCGGCCTCCTCGCCGCGCTTGCTCCCCGCGCCCGCCGAACTCCCCTTGCGCGAGGACCTGTCCGGCTGCGCGGGCAGCGGCACGACCTTCGTCGCGTCCATCGGCTCCGGCTCGGCCGTCGCCGGCGCGTGCAGCACCGAGTTCAGCATCGCCCGGGCACCCGCGTCGTCGAGCCGCTGCGCGGGGTCCTTGGTGAGCAGCCCGTGGATGACGTCCTTCAGCGGACCGGCGTTCTTCGGCTCCTCCAGCGGCTCGGTCATCACGGCCGTGAGAGTCGCTATGGCCGACCCCTTGTCGTACGGCGGCGCGCCCTCCACCGCCGCGTACAGCAGGCCGCCGAGCGACCACAGGTCGGCCGCCGGACCCGGCTTGTGCCCACGCGCCCGCTCCGGGGAGATGTACGAGGGCGCGCCGACGAGCATGCCGGTCGAGGTGATGGACGGGTCGCCCTCGACCTGAGCGATGCCGAAGTCGGTGAGCACGACCCGGCCGTCCTCGGCGATCAGCACGTTCGACGGCTTCACGTCGCGGTGCAGGATGCCCTCGCGGTGGGCGGACCGCAGCACGTCGAGGACGGCGAGCCCGACCTCAGCGGCACGCTTCGGGTCGAGGAGGCCGTCCTCCCGGATGACCTCGGCGAGCGACTTGCCCTCGACGAGTTCCATGACGATCCAGGGCCGGTCGTCCTCCTGGACGACGTCGAAGACCGTCACGGCGCTGTTGTTGCGGATCCGCGCGATCGCCTTGGCCTCGCGCAGCGTCCGCGTGATCAGCCGCCGCTTCTCCTCCTCGTCGATGTTCGACGGGAACCGCAGCTCCTTGACGGCGACCGTCCGCCCGAGGGTCTCGTCCTGGGCCCGCCACACCGTGCCCATGCCGCCGCGGCCGAGCACCTTGCCCAACCGGTAACGCCCCGCGAGGAGACGCTCCCTGTTGTCCTGACGAGTGTCCTGACGAGATGTGCCCGCCCGCTCCGCCTCCGACATGCGTCCCCTCATACAACCCGCCCTGACAGAGCCTCCATTGTCTCTCACCCGACAAGTGCCCGGCGCCCAGGGGCCCCCTGGCGGACACGGGCGGCCCCGCCCCCCGCGAACCCGGGTGCGGCAGGCCCCACACCGCCTTGCATGATGGGCTCTGACCAGGGAGGAGCCCGTATGCCACCGATTCGGACATTGCTGGCCCTGCCGGTGGCCGCCGCCCTGTTCGGTCTGCCCCCGGCCGACTCGTCGGCCCTCACGATGCCGCCCACGGACGCGGTGCTGCCCCTGCTGGTGGCCCAGGGCCGGGCCCCGGCCGCGGCCCTGCTCGCCCAGGAGGGCACCACCGCCCGCTATGCCGCCGCCGGTTCGGGAATCGCCCGGTCGGACCACTTCCGCGCGGGCAGCGTCACGAAGACGTTCATCGCGACGGTCGTGCTGCAACTGGCCGCCGGGCACCGGCTGTCACTGTCCGACACGGTGGAGCAGCACCTGCCCGGCCTGGTGCGGGGAGCCGGCAACGACGGCAGCGCGCTGACCCTGCGCTCCCTGCTCACCCACACCAGCGGCCTGCGTGACTTCACCAAGGACACCGACGGAGCCGCGCCCGTCACACCTCGTCAGGCCCTGAACCTCGCTCTCACCCACCCTCCGGCCGAACGCGGCCGCTTCTCGTACTCGAACACCAACTACGTCCTGCTCGGCCTGGTCATCGAGCGGGTCACCGGCCACTCGTACGCCACGGAGGCCGAGCGGCGCATCATCACTCCCCTGCGTCTGACGGGCACCTCCTTCCCCGGATCCCGCTCCTCGCTGCCCTCCCCGCACGGCCGCGCCTACGCCGCCGACGGAACCGACGTCACCGAACTCGACCCTCGGGTGGCCGGAGCCGCGGGCGAGTTGGTGACCACGCTCGCCGACCTCGACCGCTTCTACGGAGCCCTGCTCGGCGGTCGGCTGCTGCCCCCGCACCGGCTGCGCGAGATGCTCGACACCCGTGCCACACACGGCGCGTACGGCATGGGGCTCTTTCCCGAGAAGCTTCCGTGCGGCACGACGGTGTGGGGACACAACGGGCACATATCCGGCAGCTACGTCCGCACCGCAGCCACCGTCGACGGCCGGCGTGTCCTCACCTTCCGCGTGAACACGGACGCGATAGCCGATCCCGGTCTCGAACCCGCGGTGCTCGCGGCCGAGTTCTGCCCCCGCACCTCGTAGAACGACCGGGTTCCGAACGAAGATCCCGCTTCCTGACACTCGTTCGGGTGATGTCCGGCAGACCAAGCCCCGGCAAGGCCTGCCGGACCCGGCCGCACCCCGCACAGCAGCAACCGCACCCGGCACAGCCCGACCGCACCTGACACAGCACCAACCGCACCCGGTGCGGCCGGCCGCACCCCGCACAGCCCAGCCGCACCCCGCAGGATCACAACGGCACGATGTCCGGCGCCCCCAGCCGCGCCGCGTCCGCCGTCAGGTCGTCCGGCTGCCGCTGCGACTCCCGCTCGGCCTCCACCCGCTTCTGGTAGTGCTCGACCTCGCGCTCGATCTGGTCCTTGTCCCAGCCGAGCACGGGCGCCATGAGCTCGGCGGCGTCACGTGCGCTGCGGGCGCCCCGGTCGAAGGTCTCGATCGAGATGCGCGTCCGCCGGGTCAGCACGTCGTCCAGATGCCGCGCCCCCTCGTGGGAGGCCGCGTACACAATCTCGGCGCGCAGATAGTCGTCGGCAGCGATCAGGGGCTCGCCCAGCGACGGGTCCTCGGCGATGAGCTGGAGGAGCTCCTCGGTCATCGTCCCGTAGCGGTTCAGCAGGTGCTCGACCCGCACCACATGCAGTCCGGTCCGGGCAGCTATCCGCGCCCGCGCGTTCCACAGCGCCCGGTAGCCCTCGGCGCCCAGCAGCGGCACGTCCTCCGTGACGCAGTCGGCGACGCGCATGTCGAGCCCGTGCACCGCCGCGTCCACCGCGTCCTTGGCCATGACCCGGTACGTCGTGTACTTGCCGCCCGCCACGACGACCAGCCCGGGCACCGGATGCGCCACGGTGTGCTCGCGCGACAGCTTGCTGGTGGCGTCCGACTCACCCGCGAGCAGCGGTCGCAGACCCGCGTACACGCCCTGGACGTCGTCCCTGGTGAGCGGCACCGCCAGCACCGAGTTCACATGTTCCAGCAGGTAGTCGATGTCCGCGCTGGACGCGGCGGGGTGGGCCTTGTCGAGGTCCCAGTCGGTGTCCGTGGTGCCGACGATCCAGTGCCGGCCCCACGGGATGACGAACAGCACGGACTTCTCCGTGCGCAGGATCAGCCCGGTGGTGGAGTGGATCCGGTCGCGCGGCACGACCAGGTGGATGCCCTTGGACGCCCGGACGTGGAACTGGCCCCGCTCCCCGACCATCGCCTGGGTGTCGTCCGTCCACACGCCGGTGGCGTTGACCACCTGCTTGGCTCGGATCTCGTACTCGCCGCCTCCTTCGACGTCCTGCACCTTCGCTCCGACGACCCGCTCACCCTCGCGCAGGAAGCCCGTCACCCGAGCACGGTTCGCGGCCTTCGCGCCGTAGGCCACCGCCGTGCGCACCAGGTTCGTCACGTACCGGGCGTCGTCCATCTGGGCGTCGTAGTACTGCAGCGCCCCGACCAGCGCGTCCTTCTTCAAGCAGGGGGCCACGCGCAAGGCGTGAGAGCGCGTCAGGTGGCGGTGCATCGGCAGGCCCCGGCCGTGCCCCCGGGCCATGGACATGGCGTCGTACATGGCGACGCCCGAACCCGCGTACAGCCGCTCCCAGCCCTTGTGCTGCAGCGGGTACAGGAACGGCACGGGCTTCACCAGATGCGGGGCGAGTCGCTCCAGCAGCAGTCCGCGTTCCTTCAGGGCCTCGCGGACGAGTGCGAAGTCGAGCATCTCCAGATAGCGCAGGCCGCCGTGGATGAGCTTGCTGGACCGGCTGGAGGTGCCGGACGCCCAGTCGCGCGCCTCGACCAGACCGGTGGACAAGCCCCGGGTCACGGCGTCGAGCGCGGTGCCCGCACCGACCACGCCTGCACCCACCACCAGCACGTCCAGCTCGCGCTCGGCCATAGATGCGAGTGACTCGGCGCGCTGCGCCGGTCCGAGTGTCGCTGTCCTCACCGCTGCCTCCCGCTCATCGGTCGCGCGGGCCGCACCCGTCGGGTGAGGCCCCGTCCGTATCCCCCTGCCCAGATTCTGACCGGGTTGCCCGGCTTCAGCCACCACGGGCCCGCAGCCTGTGGACAACACTCACGGAACACTCACCGAAACTCGGCCGGGCAATCCCGCATATCGGTCATATTTACTCCTAGTCTGACATTGCGCTCGCCCGTCCTGTCCACAGGGCTTGCGCACCTGTCCCACTTCGGCTATCGGGAAGGACGGCCGCCATGCCCGCAGATCTCGCCGTCATCGGACTCGGCCCGTACGGCCTGCCCCTGGCCCAGGCCGCCGTCGCGGCCGGCATCCCCACCATCGGCTACCGGACCGGACCCGAGGCGGGCTCGCTCAGCCCCGCCGAGCTGCGCCGGATGCTCTCGGGGGGCTTCCGGCCGACCACCGACTCGGCCGAGCTCGGCCGAGTCCGCACGGCGGTCATCTGCGCGCCGACCCCGCCCGGAGCGGACGGCGGGCTGGACCTGAGCCAGCTGGAGGCGGCCGCCCGCACCCTGGCCGGCCACCTGCGTCCGCACACCACGGTGATCCTGGAGTCACCGGTGCACCCGGGGACGACGGAGAAATTCCTGCGTCCACTCCTCGAAGAGGGCTCCGGTCTGCGCGCCGGGCGCGACTTCCACCTCGCGTACTCCCCCAGCCGGGTCGACCCCGGCAACCGTGACGTCACACCGGCCACCATCCCCAAGGTCATCGGCGGCCTCACCCCGGCCTGCACCGAGTCGGCCGCGGCGTTCTACGGACGGCTGACGGACAAGGTGGTACGCGCGCGTGGACTGCGCGAGGCGGAGACGGTGCAGCTGCTGGAGACCAACTACCGGCACGTGAACATCGCCCTCGTCAACGAGATGGCCGCCCTCTGCAACGACCTCGGCGTCGATCTCTGGGACGTCGTCCGCTGCGCGGAGACCAAGCCGTTCGGCTTCCAGGCCTTCCGCCCGGGCCCCGGCGTCGGTGGCCACTCCGTCCCCCAGGACCTGACCGCTCCCGGGGGCCGCGGACTGCGCATGGTGGAACTGGCCCGGCAGGTCAACGACCGCATGCCCGGCTACGTCGTCCAGCGCGCCGCCACACTCCTCAACGAACACGGCAAGTCGGCCCGGGGCGCCCGCGTTCTCCTCCTCGGCGTCACCTACAAGCCGGATCTCGCCGACCTCCAGGGCACTCCGGCCCGGGAGATCGCCCTGCGCCTGAGGGAACTGGGCGCGACGGTCAGCTACCACGACCCGTACGTCCCGTCCTGGAGCGTCTACGACCACCCGATCCCCCGCGCTGACTCCCTGTACGAGGCAGCCGCCGACGCGGATCTGACCATCCTCCTCCAGCAGCACCGCACGTACGACCTCCAAGGCCTGTCGGTGAAGGCCCAGCTCCTGCTGGACACGCGCGGTGCGGCGCCCGCGGGGGCGGCGCATCGGTTGTGAAGGGGGGCGCGCGGGGTGCGTGCGCCCGGGCGACTGGTGGCATGAGGCACGCGGCGCGGGTACCTTACGGACACAGGCGGAGCCCACCGCAGGGGGTACTGCGGCAGGCTCCTGGATAAATCACGGAGTGTCCGCCCCTAGTCCTCGTGGGGACGGCCGCTCACCATCCGAAAACAAGGTGGAGCCCACCGCAGCGGTCACTGCGGCAGGCTCCTGGATGGATCACGGAGTGCCCGCCCCTAGTTCTCCTGGGGGCGGCCGCTCACCATCCGAAAATCCGCAAGATCCACCTCCTCCGGCACTGCACCGTCCGAAGACGGAGTCGGTCCCAGCGGGTGGGCTTGCGGTGACGTCCCATGGGCGCCCCCTTCCACGACGCCGCCCATTGACCCGGTAGACGGCACGTCGGAATCGGGCCGGGCCCCGAGGGCGGGGTCCGGACCGTGTCCTTGGAAGGGGGCTCCCAGAAGAACCGGGGCGCCGATCACGGACACTAGCCCCTCGGAACCGCCCTCCACGGGTCAGAACGGCCCGAAGGCACCCATGCGCCCCCGACGACAACACGCGCCCCGTCAGAGCCACTTGGGCATGCAGAAGGGCCCGGCCACTCCCCGAGTGACCAGGCCCTTCTCAGCGTCGAGACCGACTACCGCCGGTGCTGTGAGTCCGCCACCGTGACCTCGACCCGCTGGAACTCCTTGAGCTCGCTGTAGCCGGTCGTGGACATGGCGCGGCGCAGGGCGCCGAAGAGGTTCATCGAGCCGTCGGGGGTGTGGGACGGCCCCGTGAGGATCTCCTCCAGGGTGCCGACCGTGCCGAGGGCGACCTTCTTGCCGCGCGGCAGCTCCTCGTTCACGGCCTCCATGCCCCAGTGGTGGCCCTTGCCCGGGCCGTCGGTCGCACGGGCCAGCGGGGAGCCCATCATCACCGAGTCCGCGCCGCAGGCGATCGCCTTGGGCAGGTCGCCGGACCAGCCGACACCGCCGTCCGCGATCACGTGCACGTACCGGCCGCCCGACTCGTCCATGTAGTCGCGGCGCGCCGCGGCCACGTCGGCGACCGCCGTCGCCATGGGGACCTGGATGCCGAGCACGTTGCGCGTGGTGTGCGCGGCGCCGCCGCCGAAGCCGACCAGCACACCGGCCGCCCCGGTGCGCATCAGGTGCAGGGCCGCCGTGTACGTGGCGCAGCCGCCGACGATCACCGGGACGTCCAGCTCGTAGATGAACTGCTTCAGGTTGAGCGGCTCGTGCGCGCCGGAGACGTGCTCCGCGGAGACCGTCGTACCGCGGATGACGAAGATGTCCACGCCCGCGTCGACGACGGCCTTGGAGAACTGGGCGGTGCGCTGCGGGGAGAGCGCGGCGGCGGTGACGACGCCGGAGTCGCGCACCTCCTTGATGCGCTGCCCGATCAACTCCTCCTTGATGGGGGCCGCGTAGATCTCCTGCAGACGGCGGGTCGCGGTCTCCGCGTCGAGACCGGTGATCTCGTCGAGCAGCGGCTGCGGGTCCTCGTAGCGCGTCCACAGGCCTTCGAGGTTCAGCACGCCGAGGCCGCCGAGCTCGCCGATGCGGATCGCGGTGGCCGGGGAGACGACCGAGTCCATGGGGGCGGCCAGGAAGGGCAGCTCGAAGCGGTAGGCGTCGATCTGCCAGGCGATCGAGACCTCCTTCGGGTCCCGCGTACGGCGGCTGGGGACGACGGCGATGTCGTCGAAGGCGTACGCCCGGCGGCCGCGCTTGCCGCGCCCGATCTCGATCTCAGTCACGTCTGTGGCCTTTCCCTGATGCGTTGCAGCGTCTTCCAGTATCGCCGACGGGCACGGCGAGGGCGGCCCCGGATGCTCCGGAGCCGCCCTCGAAGGCCGGGCCGCTACTTGTTGCGGCTGTAGTTCGGTGCCTCGACCGTCATCTGGATGTCGTGCGGGTGGCTCTCCTTGAGGCCGGCCGACGTGATGCGGACGAAGCGGCCCTTGGTCTCCATCTCCTCGATGGAGGCGGCGCCCACGTAGCCCATCGTCTGGCGCAGACCGCCGACGAGCTGGTGCAGGACGTTGGCCAGCGGGCCGCGGTAGGGCACCTGGCCCTCGATGCCCTCGGGCACGAGCTTGTCGTCGGAGCCGACCTCGGCCTGGAAGTAGCGGTCCTTGGAGTACGACTTCGCCTGGCCGCGGGACTGCATCGCGCCGAGCGAGCCCATGCCGCGGTACGACTTGAACTGCTTGCCGTTGATGAACTGCAGCTCGCCCGGGGACTCCTCACAGCCGGCAAGGAGGCTGCCCAGCATCACCGTGTCGGCGCCGGCGGCCAGGGCCTTGCCGATGTCGCCGGAGTACTGCAGGCCGCCGTCGCCGATCAGCGGGATGCCCGCCGGACGGGCCGCGAGGGACGCCTCGTAGATGGCGGTGACCTGCGGGACGCCGATGCCGGCGACCACGCGCGTGGTGCAGATCGAGCCGGGGCCCACGCCCACCTTGATGCCGTCGACACCGGCGTCGATCAGCGCCTGGGCGCCGTCACGCGTGGCGACGTTGCCGCCGATCACGTCGACCCCGACGCTCGACTTGATCTTCGCCATCCAGCTGAGGGCGTTGCTGTTGTGGCCGTGCGAGGTGTCGACGACCAGGAAGTCCACACCGGCACCGGCGAGCGCCTGGGCGCGCTCAAGGGCCTCGGGGCTGGCGCCCACGGCCGCACCGACGAGCAGCCGGCCCTCGGAGTCCTTGGCCGCGTTGGGGTACTGCTCTGCCTTGACGAAGTCCTTGACCGTGATGAGGCCCTTGAGGACGCCCGCGTCGTCGACCAGCGGAAGCTTCTCGATCTTGTGGCGGCGCAGCAGCTCCATGGCGTCGGCGCCGGAGATGCCGACCTTGCCGGTGACCAGCGGCATCGGGGTCATGACCTCGCGCACCTGACGCGTGCGGTCGGTCTCGAAGGCCATGTCGCGGTTGGTGACGATGCCGAGCAGCTTCTTGTTGCCGTCGGTGACCGGGACGCCGCTGATGCGGAACTTGGCGCACAGGGCGTCGGCCTCGGCCAGCGTCGCGTCGGGGTGCACCGTGATCGGGTCGGTGACCATGCCGGACTCGGAGCGCTTGACCAGGTCGACCTGGTTGACCTGGTCCTCGATGGAGAGGTTGCGGTGCAGTACGCCGACGCCGCCCTGGCGGGCCATCGCGATCGCCATGCGCGATTCGGTCACCTTGTCCATCGCCGCGGAGAGCAGCGGGATGTTGACCCGGACGTTGCGGGAGATGCGGGACGAGGTGTCGACCGCGTTGGGGAGCACCTCGGATGCACCCGGCAGCAGCAGCACGTCGTCGTAGGTCAGCCCGAGTGTCGCGAATTTTCCGGGCACTCCGTCGACGTTGGCAGTCATGACACCTTCCCCAAATGGCCTTGATCGGTGCGGATGTCCATGCTAACGGGAAGCGCGGCTGTCTCATTCCACGGTTCCGGTCGGCTCCGGGCTTCGTATGTTCGTACGGAAGCGGCACACCGCCTGTTCAACTGAGGGGTTCTTCAAGCAGGGCTACTGCTCGGCCAGCGCCCGCAGCCGGCTCAGCGCCCTGTGCTGAGCCACCCGGACCGCACCGGGTGACATTCCCAACATCTGGCCGGTCTCCTCGGCCGTCAGGCCCACCGCGATGCGCAGCAGCAGCAGCTCCCGCTGGTTCTCGGGGAGGTTGGCCAGGAGTTTCTTGGCCCATTCCGCGTCGCTGCTGAGCAGGGCGCGCTCCTCCGGGCCCAGGGAGTCGTCCGGGCGCTCGGGCATCTCGTCGGAGGGGACGGCCGTCGAGCCGGGGTGGCGCATCGCCGCGCGCTGGAGGTCGGCGACCTTGTGTGCGGCGATGGCGAAGACGAACGCCTCGAAGGGGCGCCCGGTGTCCCGGTAGCGGGGCAGTGCGAGGAGCACCGCCACACAGACCTCCTGCGCGAGGTCCTCCACGAAGTGCCGGGCGTCGCCCGGGAGACGGGACAGACGGGTGCGGCAGTAGCGCAGGGCCAGGGGGTGGACATGGGCGAGCAGGTCGTGCGTGGCCTGCTCGTCCCCGTCGACGGCGCGGTGGACGAGCGCACCGATCGCGCCCTGGGCATGGGCCGCCTCGTCGTCGCGCATCGGTCCATGGTGCCTTGCGGCCGCCGGCTCCGCGGCACCGCGCCCGTTGTTGTGCACCGAAGCGTTATGAGCAGGTGCGCCGGCACTCATCCCCTGCGCCCTCCCCTTCCGCTCGACCGACTCGTCCCCGAGGAACTCCACACCCTCAAGGATGCGGCATCCGCGGCGAAACGAGCAGCGGGCACCCTGCGGACCCCCGCCCCACCCGTGCCCACCTGGCTTTCCGTGCCCTCACGACGACCGCCGGGACCTGCCGTTCGAATCAGCCCGGGGACGTGGATCCTCGACCGCGCCCTCCCGAACTCTCGACCTCGCGCGGGCAGGGACGGACCCCGGCCGGCGCTGTCGTCGGGCGCCCGCTCCGGCACGCGTGGTTGCGGCTCCCGCGGGGGCATCCACATGCCCCCGCTCTCCGGCCGGGGCCGGAGCCCCCGCCTCGGAACCGGCCCGATCCGTAGGACGGGCGTGATCCGAACAACAGGCCCTAGCGCACCAGGCCCCACCGGAAGCCGAGCGCCACGGCGTGGGCCCGGTCCGAGGCGCCGAGCTTCTTGAACAGGCGCCGGGCGTGCGTCTTGACCGTGTCCTCGGAGAGGAACAGCTCGCGGCCGATCTCGGCGTTCGAGCGGCCGTGGCTCATGCCTTCGAGGACCTGGATCTCACGCGCGGTGAGCGTGGGCGCCGCGCCCATCTCGGCCGAGCGCAGCCGGCGCGGGGCAAGCCGCCAGGTCGGGTCGGCCAGGGCCTGGGTCACCGTCGCGCGCAGCTCCGCGCGGGAGGCGTCCTTGTGCAGATAGCCGCGGGCACCGGCGGCGACCGCGAGGGCCACGCCGTCCAGGTCCTCGGCGACGGTGAGCATGATGATGCGCGCACCGGGGTCGGCGGACAGCAGCCGCCGGACCGTCTCGACGCCGCCCAGTCCGGGCATGCGTACGTCCATCAGAATCAAGTCCGAGCGGTCGGCCCCCCAGCGGCGGAGGACTTCCTCGCCGTTGGCCGCCGTCGTCACGCGCTCTACGCCGGGCACGGTCGCCACCGCACGACGGAGCGCCTCTCGGGCAAGCGGGGAGTCGTCGCAGACGAGGACGGAAGTCATGACCGCCCTCCGCAGCTGATGCACGTCACCTTGAGCCTCCAGGCTGGTACGAAATCGTCACCTGTGCGGTCGACCGTCTCGGACGCAGGCCCGAGCACTTGTTCCTTCAACCGCCTCGCACTCTCAACGACGGTCACTCGAAAGAGTTACGGGGGCGGCTGCCCTCTTCGGCACTCTACGTGAGGGGACGGACACGGTGCAGACATGCACAGTAGACCCTCGAACTTTCATCACAAGCTATGCCCCATTCAGACCCATTTCTTCCGCTTTGCCAGTGTCTGGAGCTAGATTCGCAATGAGTCATATTTTCATCTCCTTAGATCGTAGTTGTACGGTCGTAGACACCGGATCCGCCCAAAACGGCTACAAGGGGTCACGTAATGGCAGATTTCTCCCGCCTTCCCGGACCGAACGCGGACCTGTGGGACTGGCAGCTGCTGGCTGCCTGTCGCGGGGTGGACAGCTCGCTCTTCTTCCATCCGGAGGGTGAGCGCGGTGCGGCGAGGAGCGCTCGTGAGAACTCGGCCAAAGAGGTCTGCATGAGGTGCCCGGTACGCGCGGAGTGCGCTGCCCACGCCCTGGCGGTGCGTGAGCCGTACGGCGTGTGGGGCGGGCTGACCGAGGACGAGCGCGAAGAGCTGATGGGGCGGGCGCGCAACCGGCTGGTGTCGGCGTCGGCACCGGGCGGACACACCGCCTCGAACAACTGAAGGAACGTTTCTGCACACGGGCACGCGCACGCGTGCCGTTGGTTTTTGACGCGGGTGGACCGCTATTGGCGGCGGGCGGCCCGGGCCAGCTGGTCGAGCGTCGCCGCCACGGCCGGGACCTGTGCGAGGTCGGGCAGGGTGAGCGCGACGATCTCCCGCCGCACCGCCGGTTCCAGTCGCACGGCGCGCACCCCCCGGGGCCGGACCGACTCGACGGCCAGCTGGGGAAGGACGGCCACGCCCAGCCCGGCCCCGACGAGGCCGACGACCGCGGGGTAGTCGTCGGTGGCGAAGTCGATGCGCGGGGTGAAGCCGGCCGCCGCACACACCTCGACCAACTGTCCGCGACAGCGCGGGCAGCCCGCGATCCACGGCTCCTCGGCGAGCTCGCCGATCGCGACGGACTGCGCGCCCGCGAGCCGGTGGCGCTCCGGCACGAGCGCGACGAGCCGGTCCGACAGCAGCGGTCGTACGACGAGGTCGTCCCACTCCTCCGCACCGGCCGCCCCCTCGTAGCGGAAGGTGAGCGTCACGTCGCAGTCACCCTCGCGCAGCAGGCCGACGGACGCGGGCGGCTCGGCCTCCTCCAGGAAGACGCGGGTGCCCGGGTGTGCCTCGCGCAGGGCGGCGAGGGCCGTGGGGACGAGGGTCGAGCTGCCGCTGGGGAAGGAGACGAGCCGGACCCGTCCCGCGCGCAGCCCGGCGATGGCGGCGACCTCCTCCTCCGCCGCGGTGAGCCCGGAGAGGATCCCGGCGGCGTGCCGCACCAGTGCCTCACCGGCCTGGGTCAGGCGCATCTCCCGTCCGGTGCGGATCAGCAGGGGCGTGCCGACGGACGTTTCCAGGGCCTTCATCTGCTGGCTGACGGCGGGCTGGGTGCAGCCCAGCTCGCGACCCGCGGCGGAGAAGGAGCCGGTGGTCGCGACGGCGCGCAGGACGCGGAGATGACGAGCTTCGATCACCCTTCCAGGATAAGGCCCCCTTTGATTCCGTTGCGAATAATGCGTCGACGCTTTGGGGACCGATCGCCTACCGTTCGGGCATGAGGCTTCTGTCAGTGAATCTGGGCCGTGCCGTGGCCGTGCCGTACACGGACAACCCGGAGGGCGTGACCGGGATCGACAAGCGGCCGGTGGACGGGCCGGTGCGGGTGTCCGCGCCCGGGCCCAAGGGCGTGGGCGGGAGCGGGCTGGCCGGGGACGCGGTGTGCAAGCTGGAGCACCACGGCGGCGACGACCAGGCGGTGTACGCGATGGCCCGCGAGGACATGGACGCGTGGGAGCGCGAGCTGGGCCGGACGCTGCCCGACGGCGCGTTCGGCGAGAACCTCACGACCCGCGGCCTGGACGTGTCCGGTGCCCTGATCGGCGAGCGCTGGCGCATCGGCCCCGAGGTGGTGCTGGAGATCACCTCCGGGCGGATCCCGTGCCGTACGTTCCAGGGCCATCTTGACGAGAAGGGCTGGGTGAAGCGGTTCACGCAGCGGGGGGCGCCGGGGGCGTATCTGCGGGTGATCGAGCCCGGGGAGATCCGCGCGGGCGATGCCGTCGAGATCGTGCACCGGCCCGGCCACGACGTGACGGTGGCCCTGCAGTTCCGGGCGGTGACGACCGAGCGGACGCTGCTGCCGCGGCTGGTGGCCGCGGGCGAGGCCCTGCACCCCGAGGTGCTGAGGACGGCCCGTGAGTATCAGGAGAAGTACGGGGCCTGACGGCCGCTCACCACGCCCGTCCACCGACCCTTCACCACGGACGGCCCCGAGGGGAAGCGGATGCACTCAGTCCGGGTCACTAACCTTCTGCCATGACAACGGCTCTGATTACGGGATCGACGGCAGGCATCGGGGCCGCGTTCGCGCGGCGACTGGCGGCGGACGGGCACAACCTGGTGCTGGTGGCCCGCGACACCAAGCGGCTTCGGGAGCAGGCGACCGAGCTGCACGACCGGCACGGCATCGAGGCGGAGGTGCTGACGGCCGACCTGGCCGAGGACAAGGGCATCGAGGCGGTGGCCGGGCGCCTCGGCGACCGCAAGAACCCCGTCGACCTGCTGATCAACAACGCCGGGTTCGGCAACAAGGGCCGCTACCTCGACGTCTCCATGGCTGACGAACTGCGGATGCTGAAGGTGCACTGCGAAGCGGTGCTGCGGCTGACGTCGGCGGCGACCGAGGCCATGCGCGAGCGCGGCCGCGGCGGCGTCGTCAACGTCGCGTCGGTGGCCGCCTTCGTGCCCCGCGGCACCTACGGCGCCTCCAAGGCCTGGGTCGTCCAGTTCACGCAGGGCGCGGCGCGCGACCTGGCCGGCAGCGGCGTACGGCTGATGGCGCTCTGCCCGGGGTTCGTGCGCACCGAGTTCCACGACCGGGCGGGGATGGGCACCGACAACATCCCGGGCTGGATGTGGCTCGACGCGGACAAGCTGGTGGCGGCGGCGCTGCACGATCTGGCGCGCGGCAAGACGCTGTCCATTCCGGACCCGCGCTACAAGGCGCTGATGGGGGCGGCGAAGCTGGTGCCGCGCGGGATGCTGGGGGCCGTTTCCTCCAAGACCGGCCGGAAGTACGGGCCGCAGTAGGCGCCCGCGGCCGGCCCGGCCGGCTCCTCCCCCCCACCCCGGAACCGGGAGGCACCCGGACCGGCCTCTTGGGACAATAGAGCTGTTCAGCCGGACCCAGGGGGGCCGGAGGCGAGGCCATGACCTTCGTACAGCTCATCGAATGCAGGACCAGCCGGCTCGACGAGATGAACCGGCTGATGGACCGGTGGGTCGAGCAGACCAAGGGGAAGCGGACCGCGTCGCACAGTGTGGTGGCGAAGGATCGAGCCGATGCCTCACACATCGTGGAGATCGTGGAGTTCCCGTCGTACGAGGAGGCGATGCGCAACTCCGGGCTGCCGGAGACCGACCGGATCTTCCAGGACATGGTGGCGCTCTGCGACGAGACGCCGACCTTCACGGACCTGGACGTGGTGCGGGACGAGCAGCTGTACGCGGCCACCGCGCGCAGGTTCTTCGAGCTCGCGCCCGGCGAGGGGGACGCGCCGCCGTTCAACGACGTGTTCATCGAGGATTACCACGACCACGACCCCGGCAATGTGCAGGACGTCATCGGGCTGGACGCGGTCCGGCGCGAGGTGGAGGTGTGGCGGGGCGGGTTCGACTTCTCGTTCACCCTGGAGGACCAGATGGCGCAGGGCGACCGGGTGTGCACCCGCTGGACCTTCCACGGGCGGCACACCGGGGAGTTCCTCGGGATCCCGCCGACCGGTCAGGAGGTCACCATGACCGGGACGACCGTCCACCGCTGCACTCCGGACGGGAAGATCGCCGAGGGCTGGTGGCAGTACGACCGGCTGGGGCTGATGCAGCAGCTCGGGGTGCTGGATCCCACGGAGCTCTGACTCCCCGGCGAGCCACCGGGCGCGCGGACGGCGAAGGCGGCCACCTCGTCGGCTTTCGAGATCGGCGACCGCTCGCAAGAGGGACGGCTAGGGCCTGTCGTTTGGATCAGGCCGCAGGGAATCGGCGGATCCTTTCAACGCCGGTGAGCGGGGCTTGGCGCGTGGAGCTGCAAGGCGGAGGAGGGAGTCGACGCGGAGCGTCGGTGACCGACGACAACGCCGCAGATGCGCGTGCCAGGCCCCGCGTCTG